>JAHFOZ010000241.1 GCA_023261405.1 Planctomycetota bacterium | reverse complement strand
GGATTGCCCTCGGCCGCTGCGGCGGCCGGGCAATCCCTGGTGGACATCGTCAAGAACCCCCCGGAGCACGGGCAACGAGAAATGCCCACATGGGCGTGGCTCCCCTTCCAGGAAGCCACCTGACGGTAGCCATCTCGCTCGAACTCCAGAAATCACCATGCAACACCCCGAACCACAGATAGTTACATAATGACTTCAGATTGGAATGGCATCCCTGTTGCTATATGATAAAATGTGAGGAGTACGCTCAGGCGCCCCAGGCCGGTGCTCTCCCTTGGAAAAGCCTTGAGGCAGTCGTGCCGGGGAGTCTGGAAGGCGGTCGCCACGGTGCTCGGGAGGCGGGCGCGCAAGGTTGCGCCGGCGCGACCCCGATCGTGAGAGGGGGGATCATGTCCGCATTCTTCTCCGTCCTGGCCGGGCTCTACCGCAGGTGGAAGTTCCCCGAGGAGGCGGTCCCCGCGGAGGCGGCCACCCCGGCGCGGAAGGGGGCAGAGACCCGGGAAGAGGAGCTCGCACGGCTCCGCGTGGCGATGGCCCGCGAGGAGCGGCGCCTCGAGGATTTCCGGCGAAACCGCTGCACCGACTTCGTGCGGCAGTGCGAAGCCTCCCTGAGGTTCATCCGCTCGCGCATCCAGGCGCTCGAACTGAACGCGCGGGCTTCATAGCGCGTAGCCGGCAGCTGAGAGCTTGCAGCAGGTCCGCCTGCAGGCTGTATACTCGTGGCCCATGGGCGAGTTCCTCCGGGGCAATCCCCTCTTCGCGAGCCGCGAGACCCTCCTGGGCGAGATCCGCCGGCTCGGCCTCGAAATCCCCCTCGAAGCGGAGATCCATAATTCCCTCAAGCCCGCCGAGATCGCCCATCGCCGGGTCGGGAACCGTCTCGTCATCCACCCCATGGAAGGCTGCGACGGGACGCTCGACGGGAAGCCCGACGAGATCACCTACCACCGCTGGGGCCTCTTCGCGCGCGGCGGGGCGAAAGTCCTCTGGGGCGAGGCCTGCGCCGTGGTCCCCGAGGGCCGCGCCAACACGCGGCAGCTCCTCTTCTCGGCGGACAACGCCGACGCGCTGAAGCGCCTCATCGCCTTCGCCCGCGAGGAGCACCGGAAGGCCTGCGGCGACGCGGACGACTTCCTCATCGGCCTCCAGCTCACCCACTCGGGCCGCTTCGCCTTTCCCGCCCCCTCCGTCCTCGTGCGCGACCCGGCCCTCGACGCCTTCACGAGGTTCGGGAAGGAGCGGCGGCCCATGGCCGCGGACTTCCCCGTCCTCACGGACGAGCATCTCGACCGCCTGCAGGACGCGTACGTGGCGGCCGCGAAGATGTCGCGCGACGCGGGCTGCGACTTCATCGACCTCAAGCAATGCCACCGCTACCTCCTGTCGGAACTGCTCGGCGCGCGCGCCCGCCCCGGGAAGTACGGCGGCAGCCTCGAGAACCGCACGCGCTTCGTCCGCGAGGTGCTGGCGCGCATCCGCGCCGAGGCCGGGAAGGACCTCGTCCTCGCCACGCGGATGAACATCTTCGATGCCATCCCCTACCGGACGAACCCGGAGACGCGCGTGGGCGAGCCGGTCCCGGTGACGCTCCCCTACCCGCATGCGTTCGGCACGAACCCGGACTATCCCGTAGAGCCCGACCTGCGCGAGCCCATCGAGGCGATCCGCCTCTTCCGCGCGGCGGGCCTCCAGTTCCTGAACGTGAGCGCCGGCTGTCCCTACACCAACCCCCACTTCCTGCGTCCCGCCGACACGCCCCCGCCCGACGGCTACGAGATGCCCGAGAGCGGCCTCGTCGGGGTGGACCGCCACTTCCGCATGGCCGCGGAGATCCAGCGGGCCTTCCCGGACTTGCCGATGGTCGGCACCGGCTACAGCTACCTGCGCGAGTACGCCGCCGAGGCGGGCGAGGCCAACCTGCGCGCGGGCCGTATCACGTTCGTGGGCCTGGGCCGCGGGGCGATCGCCTACCCCGACTGGGTGAGGGACCTGAAGGACAAGGGCCGCATGGAGAAGCTCAAGGCCTGCATCACCGTGAGCTACTGCACCACCCTCATGCGGTCGAAGGGCAACGAGCTGGGGCAATATCCCGCCGGCTGCGTCCCGCGCGATCCGGTCTACGCGAAGTTCCTCCAGGAGATCCGCAAGGCGGAGCGCGGGAAGAAGTGATGGAAGTCGCGCGCGTCGTGGGCCGGATCCGGCCGGGGCGGAAGATCGACGCGATCTCCGCGGTGCTCCTGCCGTTCCGGCCAGACGGGCGGCCGGACTTTGACGAGTTCGAACGCCACCTCCTCCGCACGCAGAAGGCGGGGATACAGCCTGCGCTCAACATGGACACGGGCTTCGGCCCGCAACTCACTCCCGCGCAGCGCCTCGAGGTCCTGAAGCTCGCGCGAAGGTCGCTCGGCTCCGCACCCTTCGTCGCCGGGGCCCTCCCCTTCGGCGAAGAGGGAGGCCTCCTCGAAGGTTACCGGAGCTCGGTCAAGGCGATCCTCGATCAGGGCGGGACTCCGATCGTCTTCCAGAGTCAGCTCTTCACCGGGAAGGACGGCGCCGGAGCGGCGGCGCTCCATCGGGAGATCTGCGCCCCGGCCCCCCGGGCCCTCGCCTTCGAGCTCGGCACCATGTTCGCGCCGTTCGGCCGCATCTATGACCTCGACACCTATCGGCGCCTGATGGAGATCCCGAACCTGGCCGGCGCCAAGCACTCGTCGCTCTCACGGGAGCAGGAACTCGTCCGCCTCGAGCTCCGCGACAGGGAACGCCCCGACTGGAAGGTCTACACGGGGAACGACCTCGCGATCGACATGGTGATGTACGGGAGCGACTACCTGTTGGGAATCTCGACGTTCGATCCAGAGGCCTTCGCGCTCCGCGACCGCTGGTGGTCCGAGGGGGACGCGCGCTTCTTCGAGCTGAACGACGCGCTCCAGGCCCTCGGCGCCGTGGCGTTCCGCGATCCCGTGCCGGCCTACAAGGACAGCGCGGCGGTCTACCTCAAGCTCACGGGGCGGATGAAGGACCCGCTGCCCCACCCCTCCTGCCCGCGCCGCCCCGCGTGGGAGCGCGAGATCCTCGAGCCTCTGGCCAACAAGATCGCCGAGGCATCCACGCGATGATCCACCGCAGAGGGAACGGAGGAAACAGAGAGCGGACAGGCGGGGTACGCTTGCGATCCCTTCGGGGTCCTCTTCGTTGGCTCCGCGTCCTCTGCGGTTGATCGCGCGCGCAGTTCAGTAACGCGGCACCTTCGGGTCCACCTCGAAGGACCAGAGGTCGATGCCTCCGGCCAGCGAGACCGCATCCGTCCGGCCCTTCTGCTCGAGGTAGGCCGCCGCGGCGTAGCTCCGGACGCCCTGGTGACAGTAAAGGACGACGAGCGTGCCCTCCTTGGACGGGAGCGCCGGGCCGAATTCGCCGAACTGGTCGAGCGGGAGGTGGATGTCCCCCGGGAGGGAGGCGATCTCGCGCTCCCATGCCTCGCGCACGTCCACGAGGAGCGTGGGGAGGCCCAGTGACAGGCGCTCCGCGAGATCCCGCGGCCCGATCTCCCGCGGCACTTACTTGACCAGGGAGACCGCGTCGGGCTTGGGGAACTCGGCAGGCACGGGGAGCGTGACCTTGCCCGTGGCCAGCCACTCGCAGGTTCGGTTCATGATCGTGACAAAGCCCACGCACTGGAGCGCCTTGCCGTTCTCGTGGCCCATGACGTTCGTGACGACCTGTCCCTTGCCGTACGGGATGATCCAGAGCATCGGCTCGCGGGCCCCCGTGCCTTTGCTGGCCGGATCGTCGAACGCCGAGGCCAGGATCTTCATGTTCTCGGCCGGTCCGCGCTGGCCGTGGTAGAGCTCGTCCGTGGCGTGCTTCCAGGTCGCGGGGAAGCCCTTCGTGATCGGGTGCTCGACGTCGTGCATCGTGACGACGAACTCGTGCTGACTGCCGTGGCCGGCGCCGGGGCCCGTCCCGGCCTTCTCGCGCTGCGGCTCGCCCTTGTCGTCCAAGGTGACCCGGTCGCCGAACTTGTTGTCGCGCCACCCCAGGCCGATCATCTTGTTGTACTCGCCCCACTGGGGGAACGCGTTGTTGGCCGCGTGCACGATATGGACGCCGCCGCCCCCGTTCACGAAGGCCTCGAAGTCCTTCTGGACCGGCTCGGGCCACGGCTGGCCGTTGTAATTCGAGACCACGACCTTGTAGTCGGAGAACTTCGGCCTCCAGGCATCCCACTGGCCCTTCATCCCGGCCGCCTTCTTCTCCCGGTCGGCCGCCTGCTCGGGGGTCTCGTCCTTCTTCTTGCCCGGCGCGGAGGGGGGCGAGGTCGAGACGTCCACCTGGAAGAGGCCGGACTTCTCGAGCTGGGCCTTCATGAACGGCGTCATGGCCGCCCAGTTGTGGTTGTTCTGGCCGTCCACGATGAGGACCTTGATCTTGTCCTGCCGCTCAGGCGAGGAGAACGCCGCGGCCGGGGCCAGAAGAAGCGCGAGCGCGAGAAACCGCATGGAAGGCTCCTATATCAAAGTGGGGTTCATCATACCTATACGCCGCCCGGGTACCACGATTCGTTGACCGGGGCCACGGGGGCGCGATAGGATCGGGCCTCCATGAAACGCCCCCGGCCCATGACTTCGCGGGAGTTCGAGCGTCTCCTCCGCCGGCGCACGGCGCGGAACGCCGCCGCGACCGATCGCGCGATCCTCGGACGGACGGAGACGGACCTCGCGATCCTCATGTGCGACTCCTCGGGGTTCACGCGCCGGACCCACGAGGAGGGGATCCTCCATTTCCTGTCCGTCCTCGCCAAGGCGTACGACCGCGTCCTCCCCTGCATCGACCGCCACGGGGGGACGGCCCTCTCCCACCGGGCGGACAACATCCTGGCGGTCTTCCCCGACGCCGCAGCGGCGGTCAAGGCGGCCGTGTCGATGCAGCGGACGCTCCAGCGGATGAGCGCCCGCAGGCCGCGCCCCGAGCGGCTCAAGATCTGCATCGGGATCGACGCGGGCCGCGTCGTGCGTTTGGCGGACGACGTGTTCGGCGCCTGCGTCAACATCGCCTCGAAGCTGGGCGAGGACACCGCCGGGGCGGACGAGATCCTGGTGACCGCGGAAGTCGCGCGCCGGGCGAAGGGGGCCGCGCGCTTCTCCTACGCGCGCTCGACCGAGATGGGCGGCCGGAGCTTCGAGCTCTACCGCGTGCGGTACTGACCCGCGGGCGCCTCACCTCAGGGTGAAGTAGAGCGTCACTGCCGAGAGCAGGAGGAAGTAGGTCCCCGCGGCCGACATCCCGATGCGGGTGAACCATCCCGGCCGCAAGGGGGCCGGGAGGAGCTCCAGGTTCACCACCAGCACGTGGAAGCAGCTGAACCCGAGCGCGAAGTTCGCGATGCACCCGTAGACGGCGATCAGCTTCTTGGGCTCGGGGAGCAGGGTCATGATCAGGAGTCCCGCGATCACGTAGGCGACCATGCCCCAGAAATAGAGCTGCTTGATCGACTTCGGGCTCCAGGTCCGCAGGCGGGCCGAGGCGGTCCACGCGAGGTCCACCCAGCGGCGCACCGTGGAATCCGTGTCCGAGACCGTGTTCGGGACGAGGATGAGGACGGAGCAGAACATCAGCATGTACCAGTAGAAGGTCCCCAGCCCGCCGCCCACCGCCGTCTTGATCCCCTGCGCGGTGAACCCCGCCATCTGCCAGCGGTCGTCGGAGATGGGATGCCCCTTGAGGTACTCGATCGCCAGCATGGCCGGGAGGGCCACGCCGATCATGGCGCCGACCCCCCAGATGGCGACCTGCTCCCGGGTCACGTGCGTCATCCACCGCCTCCAGCGCGGCAGCGATTCCTCGCTTACCCGGAAGACCTTGCCCACGTGGGAGAGTTCGAGGTTGCGCCCGCCGATGAGGCTCGGGATGGCGCCGATCTGGCCGCCCATGCCCCATCCCTGCTCGCGCGTGTAGTTCGAGATCATGGTGTTCTTCATGCCGCCGATCCCGGCGATGGCGGCGTAGGCCGCCAGGGCGGGGAAGGCGACCGCGTCGACTTTCGGAAAGCCCTGCCCGCCGAACAGGCTCGCGGGGATGTTCGCCAGCCCGCCCTCCGCGGCCGGGACGTTCCCGAAGCGGACGAACCCCGAGAACACCTCCCACCATGTCGCGGGCCTGACGTAGAAGAGAGTCAGGAAGATCAGGCAGGCGAAGACGACGACGACCTTGAACGTCATGAGCCCCTTGATGAACGAGTAGATCTTCCCCGCGAAGACCAGCGGCACGGCGGAGAGGACGTAGATCGCGCAGCCGACGGCGATCAGGAAGCCGGGGCTGGCCTTGATCTCCTCGGGCGTGGGCATGCTTCCCTTGAAGAGCGCGGAGAGCGGCACGGCCGAGCCGGCCGCCTGGTAGGGGATGAGCGAGCCGGCGTCGAGGATCATGTAGATCAGGAACCATCCCAGCGGCGCCAGGAGCGCCGTCCGGAACTTGCCGCTCATGATCGGCTCGCCGGTGTAGAGCGTGTAGCGGCTGATCTCGATGTTGTAGAGGACCTGCGCCAGGATCGAGACGGTGGTCACCCAGAGGATCCCCCCGCCGTAGCGCCCGGTGTTGACCGGCCCCATGAGCCACTCGCCGCCGCCGATGGCGGCCCCGGCAGTGAGGAGCCCCGGCCCGATCATGGAGGTCCAGTTCCTCAGGCTCCAGGGAGGCGCGTCCGGCAGCGTCCCGACTTCCCATGGCGGCATCCCCAGGGAGCCGGGCATCGGGTCGAGGACCGGCTCCCTGGATTCGGACATGGAGGGCCACGATATCCGTCGGGAGCGACGGCGGTCAAGGAACGCTGTCAACGTTTCAGCGCCGCAAATTCGCTGACACTAGCGCGGTTCGTGGACGCGGCGAAAGCCCACGGCGTGGATGAAGAGGTTCCGGTCCACCCCCGTGTCCGGCTCGTGGAGGTCGTTCGTGAACTCGATGCCCAGCTTCCTTTCGCCCGTCTCGACCCGGACCACGACTCGATAGTCCCGCGGCTCCTTCGCGGTGAGCCTCACCGGCGGCTCCGCAGCGCCGTCCACGGAGACTATGAACTCGGCGAACTCCCCGTGGGCCGGGTCGCACGAAGCCGTGAACAGAAGCTCGACCTCGCCGGACTGTGGGAAGCGGACCTCAGCCTCGGCCCGCCCGTTGCTCCCGAAGTGGAGCCGGCTCTCGTCGACGCGGAAGTAGCCGGGCCCGTGATACGCGAAGGCCTTCAGGTCCACGGGGGTCGCCGGCGCCGGCGGGAGCTTCGCCGCGGCAAGCTTCTTCCGCAGCGCCTGGAGATCCCTGCGGTCGCGCGCGGACTCCGAGAGGGAGAGGACCACCGCCCCGAGGCAGAGCAGGACCCCCACGGCGGCTACCCACGGGAACCAGGGGGAGGTTTTCCGGGGCGCCATGACCCGGCGCGTCGACTTCCCCCCCGCGCGAACTTCGTCGCCCCGGATCCAACGCTCCAGGTCCTCCGCCAGCGCCTCAGCGGTCGCATAGCGCTCGGACGGGGCCTTGGCCATCGCCCTCAGGCAGATCCTCTCGAGCTTCTCGGCCAGCACCGGGTTCACCCCGGGGCCCATGACGCGCGAGGGCGCGACGGGGGTCTGCTTCAGCGCTTTGGCCATCACCTCCATGGGGCTCCCGCCCTCGAAGGGCTTCCTCCCGGCGATCAGCTCGTAGAGCATCACGCCCAGCGAGTAGACGTCCGTGCGGTGGTCGAGACTCTTGAGCCCCTGGGCCTGCTCCGGGCTCATGTAGGCCGGCGTCCCCACCGTCACCTCCTTGAGGGTGAGCGAGGCCCGCCCGCCCTGCCGGACCGCCTTCGCCAGACCAAAGTCCGTCACATGGGGCTCGCCGGTCGGATCCATGAGCACGTTCTCGGGCTTGAGGTCCCGGTGGATCACCCCGTGGCGGTGCGCGTGCTCGACCGCGA
>JAHFOZ010000240.1 GCA_023261405.1 Planctomycetota bacterium | reverse complement strand
GGCCGCGGGCCTCGAAGGCGGAGGGCTCGGTCTCTTGCAACGCGGCCCCGCAGAACAGGAGCCCCGCCGCCGCGAGCGCGGGCCTCATCGGGACGAGGAGTCCGCAGTCCCCTGCTCGGCCGGCTCGGTCTCCCGCACGCCCTTCACGCTCGAGATGATCTGGGCAAGGACCGAGACGGCGATCTCGGCGGGCGTCTCGGCGCCGATGGGGAGGCCCACGGGGGCGACGATGCGCTCCAGCGCCTCCTCCGCGATTCCGCGAGCCTTGAGGCGGCGGAGCATCTCGCCGCGCTTGGTCTTCGAGGCGATGGCGCCGATCCAGCCGGGGAAACGCTGGACGAGGTTGAAGAGGAGCTCCGTGTCGATCTTGTGGGACCACCCCACGAGCACGACGTGAGAGAAGACGGAGAGGTCCTCCCTCGCGAAGAAGTCCTCCGGGGTCGCGTGGAGGTGGCGGCGGGCGTTCGGGAAGCGCTCCCGGGAGGCGTACTCGGCGCGATCGTCGAGCACGGAGTGGAACCAGCCGAGCTGGTCGCAGAGCCGGGCGATCTCGAGTCCGCAGTGTCCGCCGCCGGCGACGAGAATGTGGGGGGTCGGCGCCATGTACTCGATCAGGACCTGGACGCGGCCCCCGCAGAGGCTGTCCAGGGCCCCCTCCTTGTAGAACATGAGGTCGAACGACTGGAGACCGCCGCGGCGCTCCACGATCGCAGTCCGGCAGAGCGCCTTCACCTTCTCCTCGAGGCCGGCGCCGCCCACGGTGCCGTAGCGGGTACCGTCGGGGAGGAGGATCATCTTGGCGCCCTGCTTGCCGGGGACGCTGCCCCTCGCCTCGGCGACGGTGGCGACGGCGAAGGCCTGGCCCGCGTCAATCAGCCTGAGGATGTGCTGATGGATGGCCCTCACCGGCTCCTCCGCCGTTCGCGCGCGCGGTACGACTCGAGGCATTTACCGTAGTCGTCGGGAGTATCCATGTCCATGAGAATATACGCCTCGTCGTAGGTGACGTACGCGATGCGCTGCGGCCTCTGATTGATGACGGTCCGCGCCGGGGCGGAGTCCGGGAGGGCCAGGAATTCGGCGGCGAGCTCCGCGCGGCAGAGCACCGGGTGGCCGCGCTGCATGCCGTACGAGGGGATGAAGAGGGCCTTCTGTGGGTCGCGGTTGGCGAGGAAGGCGCCCGTGAGGCGGGCGACCTCGTCGTTCGAGACGAGCGGGAAGTCCACCGGGTGAAAAAGGAAGGCCGCCGCGGAGGGCGCGAGGCAGGCGAGGCCGGCCTTGAGGCTGGCGGTCTGGCCGCTCTCGACGTCCTCGTTGAGGGCGAGCTGGACCGAGCCCAGCTTGACGCGGGCCTGGATCTCCTCGCGCGCGGCCCCGAGGACGAGGATGGGGGTGCCGAGCCCGCGCACGGCGTCGAGGGCGAGCTCGAGGCAGACCCTGCCGTCGAAATCGAGGAGGGCCTTGGGGCGCCCCATGCGGGTGGACGCGCCGGCCGCGAGGAGCACGGGCGTCACGTCGCGCGGCTCGACCATCCGGTCACGTTACCACCGCGCGCGGGCGGATGCCACAGGCAAGGCGGAGCCGGGGCGCGACCCACGAGGCGAGGATTCCCAGGAGGGCGAGGCCGGAGACCCATCGGCCGACCCGGCATGGGGTGGGCTCGTACGTGAGGAGGACTTCATGGCGGCCCGCCGGGAGCCCGACCGACAGGAGTGCGCCCTTGTAGGGTGTGACGGTCGCGGGCCGTCCATCGATGCGGGCCCGCCAACCGGGCATCCAGGATTCGCTCACGACGAGGGTCTCGGCGGCAGGGAGGAGGACGCGGACGCGGATCGTGTTCGGGGAGCGCTCGGAGGCGGCGTCGTGCGGGCCGGCAAAGGCATGCGGACGCGCCGTCGGCCGACGGTAGAGGACCGCCTCGCCTCGGCGTGCAACCTCGACCAGGCCCCCCTCGCGCGGCGGCTGGTCGTCGACCACCCATCCCACGTTGAGAAGGTCGAGCGGCTCCGGATCTTTCACCCTGCGCCCGCCGCCGAGGCGGTCGAAGCTCGGCGTGGGAGGCTCCTCCCACGCGGAGGAGTAGAGGGCTCGGGTCGCCTGCAGCTGCGGATAACCCAGACCGTCCATCTGTCGGACCCCGTGAAGCGCGGGCCGGTAGCCGTATCCGCATGACGTCAGGTCGAGCAGCCGGTACGCCGAGGGATCCGGTCCCATCGATGCGAGATACCAGGGACGCTCCTGAAGGCTCCGGGCGGGGGCGATCGGAAGGAGTCCCATGGCCTGGAAAGACAGCTCGCCCACCGTGAAGACCAGGGCGACCCGGGCGACGCTTGCGGGAACCCCGAAGGTCAGCCCAAGGAGCGCGACGGCCAGGGCGAGCATCGGCAGGAAGAGGACGGCCTCGGGCCGGAGTCCGAATCGAAGGGCAAGCACGGCGACCGCAAGGACGCCGGACCCCGCAGCCACCGCGAGAAATCGCCTGCGGAAGGCGTCGATCGCACCCGTGGCGCGCCATCGTTCCCATCCGAAGCCCGCCAGGACGCACGCGCCGAGGGAGACGATCCAGACGGACCGGGCCGGCACCCGGAAGGAGTCGTATCCGGGGAGTATCGCCGTGAGGAGACCGTGGACCGGGAGGTGCCGGGCCATCGCATCCGCCGTCGCCACGACCCCGGCGAGGACGAAGAACAGGACCGCCGGCACCCGGAGCGAGGTGACCAGGGCGAACAGGGCGAGGAGAAGCGGGACCAGCCCCACGTAGACCGCCTTCTCATGCCAGAAGTACTCCCATGCGCCGTCCTTCACGTAGTGCTCCCGCGGATAGAGGGGGATCCAGAACGAGGCGAGGTCTCTCGGAAGGAGCGAGTAGTCCGGAGGGTTGTGCGCGTAGACCAGCCCGGCGCCCGCCGAGCCTCGGGTGGCGAAGGCACGGACCTCGACGGCCGGGAGGAGGTTCGCCGCGGCCAGGAGGACCGCCAGCGCGACGGCGCCCGCCAGCATCGCCGCCGCCCGGCGCATGCGGGGGCGGTCGCCGCGCCCCGAGACGAGCTCGGTCAGGGAGAACGCCGCCGCGAGAAGACCGAGCTGGTAGACGAAAGGCGGATGTCCTCCGAGCGCGATGCCGCCGGCGAAGAGGGCCAGAACGAGGAGCCGCTCGAAGCGAGGGGCGAGCACGACCCTCCGGACCAGACACAGCAGGAGCGGCGCCTGGCTGAGCGTCAGGACCATCCCGAAATGGCCCGCGGCCACCCGGGCCGTGAGCATGAACGAAAGGGTGTACGCGCATCCTGCCAGCGCAGCGGCCTCGCGAGAGAGGCGCCAGGAGCGCGCGAGCCGGTACATCCCGAAGGCGGCCAACCCCAAGTGGAGCGCGATGAGGACCTCGAACGCGGCGGGGACCGGGAGGAGGAGCAGCAGCACGTTCGGGGGATAGTAGGGGCAGTCCAGGAGGTCGCCGGCAAACGGAGTGCCGCCGAACTGGCTGAAATCCCAGAGGGGGAGAGTCCCGGTCTCACGCACGGCCCGCCGATGCACCTCCGCGTGGGGGAGGTAGGAGGAATGGAGGTCACTGCCGCCGTACGTTCCTCCGCCCAGGGCGACGAATGCGGGAACGCCGAGCGCGGCCGCCGCGAGGGCGCAGGCCGGGACTAGACGTTTCCGCCGCACTCCCTCCAGCAGCTTCACCGTCCTGATTCTATTCGATCCCCTTCCCCAGGAGCGGGAATTCCTCCGACCCGCGTCGTCAGGGATGTATGATCCCGACGATGAGGCGGAGCGCGCTCGCGATCCTGCTGGCCGGCTGCAGCGCGGGGGCTCCCCCCGCGGAGCCGGAGCCGGGAAACCCGCTCGACCGGCTTCGCGAACGGACGAACGCGTACTCCTCCTTTCACTACCAGGCGGAGCTGGTCTCCGGGAAGGAGACGGTGGCGGTGGAGATGGCCTGGCGCGCCCCGGACCGCGCGATGCTCCGCTTCGGGAGCTACTCGGTGGTCTTCGCCGGCGGGACGGCGCGCTACTCCGACGCGAACGGGGCCTGCTCGGTGGATCACGACGCGGAGCTCGCTCGCCTCGCGAAGGAGTACGGGGTCGCGCCGCGCGGGAGATCCTGCGCGCCCCTCTTCGTGCTGGGCCGCTGGGATAACCTGGTGCGGGGGCGCCCTCCGCGCGCGACGATCCTCTACGGCCGGCCCGGGGCGCGGCTCGCGTGGCTCGACGAACTGCGGACGTTCGAGAGGGCCGGGGCCGCGTGGCGCCAGGGCATCGTCGAGATCGAGCTGTCCGAGGAGGGGTTCATCCGCCGCGCGCAGGTGGGCCCCGCGACCCTCGAGATGAAGCGCCTGGCCGTGGACGGATCGGTGGGGGACGCGCTCTTCCTCCCGCCGGGGGGGGACCGCGGGGCTCCGGAGGCGTCGCGCTCCACGCTGCTGCGGGTGCTCGAGGACTCGTTCCAGCGCCGGGTCCTCGAGGACGAGCCGGACGACGCGACGCTGGACGCGCTGGTCCGCACCGACCTCACGCGCCGCTACCTGCCCGCGCCGATGGTGCAGGCGCTGAAGGAAGGGTTGAAGAAGACGCTCGACGGATACCGGAAGCAGAACCCCGACGCGCAGCCGGAGCTCATCCGCGCGAAGGTGGAACTGGAGAAGGACAAGGCGCTCGGGAGCGTGGAGGTCATGGAACACGAGATCCAGGAGCAGTTCGAGCGGGACCTCGACCGCCATCTCCGCGCGATGACGCCCGTCCCGCCCGCCGACTCGATGAAGTCTCTCGCCGGGCGCTGGCGCGCGGCGGTGACGCGCCAGGTGGACGCGCAAATCCGGCGGCCCTTCGAAGGGGTGTTCGCGGGGTTCAGGGAGTAGGGAGCCCCCTCCTACTTCCCTTCCTTCTTCTTCTGGCGGTTGTCGACGCTGAGGTCGCCCCCGCCGGCGCAGTAGAGGGCGAGGCCCATCATCAGGACGGCGAACCAGACCTGGCGGTTCGAGTTCTCCAGGATCGCTATCTGGTAGGTGCTCCAGATCCGCATCGCGACGACGATCGTGATGCCCAGGGCCGCCCAGCGCGTGAGAAATCCGATGAGCACGAAGACCCCACCGAGAAGTTCCACGGCGGTCTTGGCCATGAAACCCGCCGACGCCCCGCCCAGGTGCCGCACGTCGTCCGCTCCCTCGAGGATCATGATGATCCCCAGGCCGATCCGGATCATGAGCGGGGCGTACCCCTTGAGACGGCTGCCGATGCTGTCGACCATGGAGTCCCCTCCTTTCCCACCAGAGGATACCCCGTGGACAGGCCCTTTGCCACCACCCGGGCCTTGCGATCGGCCCCGCAGCGGGATAATCTTGAATCCATGAACCTCCTCCCGCTCGCCGCCCTGCTGCTCGCCCAGGACGCCCTCGAGTTCCCGATCCTGGAGAAGGACCCGTGGGAGGGCTTCGGCGTCGGCACGACCCTGGTGCGGGTCGTCACCGTCGCCGGGAAGAAAGTGGAGGAGACGGTCACCGTGAAGGCCGCGGGGGCCGGCGGGACGGTCCTCTCGGTCGCGAAGGCGGGCGAGAAGGCGCAGGAGGTCTCGTGGAGTTTCGTCCCGTTCACGGAACGGCTCCTCTCGGACCAGTCCGGCTTCAAAGTGACCAGCAAGTCGACGAAGACCGTTTCGCTCGGGACAAAGAAGGCGAAGACGCTCATCCGGGAGTTCGCCCCCCAGAAGCTCCTGGGCATGGAGCGCTGGAGGATCAGCACGGCCGACGAGCCCGTGGGGGGCATCGCGGACGCGAGCTTCGAGTCCGAGACCCTCGAGGCCCGCCAGAAGCTCTCGTGGACCTGCAAGGGGACGGAGAAGCTCAAGGTGAACGGCCAGGATCTCGAGTGCTGGCGCTTCGACCTGGACGGCAGCGAGACCGGGAAGAAGAAGCAGAAGATGGAAGGCAACTACTGGCTCTCCGCGCAGGTCCCCGGCACCGTCGTCCGGTCCCGCTTCAAAGAGACGGCCGACAAGGTCGCCACCGAGACGCTCATCGAGGTGGCGAAGTTCGAGGTGAAGAAGTAGGCCCGACCCGGTTCCTGAGCACCGCTTTCACCACCAAGGCACAAAGACACCAAGCGTCCCCTCGAGAGCCTTGGTGTCTTCGTGTCTTTGTGGTTAGAAACAGGCTGGCGGTTCCGCCTGGACGCACTTAGTCCACGGGCACGGTCTTCTTCGCGTAGCCCCCCGGGTCGCTGATCTCGAGCATGCGCTCGATGGCGCGGCGCGCCTTCCGGGCGGTCTCCTCCGGCACGATGACCTTGTATTCGAGATCCTGCAGCGACCAGAGAAGTTTCTCCAGCGTGTTGAGCTTCATGAATTCGCAGGCGGCCTCCTCGGCGGCCGGGAAGAAGACCTTCTGCGGGCTCTCTTTTCGGAGACGGTGGAGGATGCCCACCTCGGTACCCACGATGAACTCCGGGTCGGGCGACTGCCGGCAGTGGTTGAGGATGCCCTCCGTGGAAAGCACCTTGTCCGCCAGCGGCATGCAGGAGGTCAGGCAGCCGCACTCGGGGTGCATCACGAACTTCGCCGCCGGGTGCTCCGCCTTCAGCCCCTTGATCACCTCCGTGTCGATGCGGTTGTGGACGTGGCAGTAGCCGGGCCAGAGGTGCATCTTCCGCCCCGTCCGCTGCTGGACCCAGGTCCCCAGGAACTGGTCGGGGGCGAAGAGGATCTCCCGGTCCGGCGGGATCGCCTCGACGACCTTGAGCGCGTTGGTCGAGGTGCAGATGTAGTCGCTCTCCGCCTTCACGTCCGCCGTGCAGTTGATGTAGGAGACCACCACCGCGCCCGGATGCTCCGCCTTCCAGCGCCGGAGGCTCTCCCCCGAGATCATCGCCGCGAGCGAGCAGCCCGCCTCCTTGTCCGGGATGAGGACGAGCTTCCCCGGGTTCATGATGGCGGCCGTCTCGGCCATGAAGTGCACGCCGCAGAAAACGATCACCTCCGCGTCCGTCCTCGCCGCCGCCTGCGTGAGGCCGAGCGAGTCGCCCGTGAAGTCGGCGAGGTCCTGGAGCTCCCCGCGCTGGTAGTTGTGCGCGAGGATTACCGCCTTCCGCTCCCGCTTCAGGCGGAGGATCTCCTCCACCAGCGCCTTGTCCGCGTCCGTCATCCTCATGCCTTAGAGACGCCTACTTAGTGTAATTGTTACACTAAGTGCCCGCATTCCCTCGCCCGCCCCCTCCCGGGGGGGCCGGAGGGGGGAGCGCCCAGGGGTTCCATGGCAAAATCGTCAATGACTCCATCCCCCTACCCCTCGCACTCCGCCCACTTCCCCTCCCCCTCCCAGATGCGGACGCCCATGCGGAGGCCGGGGAGCTTCCCGCGCAGCTGCCCCAGGACCGCCTCCGAGATGTGCTCGCAGGAGGGCACGGGGAGCAGGCGGTTCAGGTCGGTGTGGTCCCAGGTCTTCAGGATCTCGCGCAGCGAGCGCTTCAGGATGTCGAAGTCGACCACCATCCCGTTCACCACCGGCCCCTCGACGGTCACCTCGACCTTGTAGGTGTGCCCGTGCGGGACGCCGCACTTGGGGTGGCCGGGGAGCAGGTGCATGCTGTCGAAATGCTCGATCACGCCGACTTTCATGAGGGGTCCTCGCTTTCGTCCCGGGCGAAGGATTCTATCCGCCCGTGGCAGGCGGCGCAACGCCGGCAGGGCCGCGGCCCGTTCCGGTAGCAGCTCCACGTGAGCTCGAGCGGCGCGCCCAGGCGCCGCGCCGCGCCGATCACCTCCGCGTCGCTGAGCCGGGCGAAGGGCAGCAGGATCCGCACCCCGCCGTTCAGGTGCTCCAGGCGCCGGAAGAACGCGGGCCGCGCGTCCTTGAAGTGCCCCGCGTCCGAGCGGTTGTGGCCCGCCACCACGGCCGCCGCCCCAAGGTCCTCCGCGACCGAGAGGGCGATCCCGTGGTAGACCAGGTTGCGCGCCGGGATGTAGCCCGAGGCGCGCGGGCGCAGGAACCCCGCGGGCAC
>JAHFOZ010000623.1 GCA_023261405.1 Planctomycetota bacterium | reverse complement strand
GTGCTGTCGAGATCCTGCTCGAACGGCCCGTAGGCGATGAGCGCATAGGTCCCTTCGCCCCGTCCCGCGAACTGGTCTGCCTTGAAATCCCGATCGAAGTACCGGTCCGAAGGCCGAAGCCAGGAGAACGTGCCGCAGGCGAAGGCCAGGGCGGCGACGAGGAGGAGGGCGAGCCGTCCGGCCCGGGCGCGACCCGGCGCCTCGCGCCGCTTCCACACCCGGTTGAGCGCGAAGCCGGCAACCGCCCAAGGCAGCGACACCAGGAGCGACATGTTGAAGATGAAATCGATCACGGAGTCGAGACGGAAAAGGGCGACGAACCACGGGAAGAGCGTCCGATCCCCCTCCCGGAACCAGAACGGCTGATTCGAGGCAATCAGGGGGGCGAAGATGGCGATTCCGAAGAGCGCCCCGACGACCCAGACCATCCGGGAGGCGATGCGGTTCTTCCGGAATTGCTTCCAGACGATGTCCAGATAGGCCTCGCCGCGGATCATGCCCCCGCCTCCGCCTTCGAGAACGAGATCCGGGGATCGACGAGGACGTAAAGCAGGTCCGACAGAAGGATGCTCGCCATCACGATCAGGGCGTCGATGAAGATAACCGCCATGACGGTGTTGTAGTCCTTCGCATTGATGGATTCGAAGGAGAGCAACCCCATACCCGGAACCCCGAAGAGAACCTCGACGATGACGCTCCCGCCCAGGAGGGCGGGGATGAAGTTGGAAAAGAGGGTGATCACCGGGATGAGCGCATTCCGGAGCGCATGGCGGAGGACGACGGCGGATTCGGGCAGTCCCTTGGCCTTGGCTGTCCGGATGTAGTCCTGGTTCACCACGTCGAGCATGCTGGTCCGCGAGTACATGGCCAGGTAGGCCATCTGGGCGCCGGCCAGGACGATCACGGGGCCCGCGAGGTGCCAGGCGTAGTCGGCCGAGGCGCAAAGCAGGGAGAATTGCTCATATCCCTCTGAGTGGAGGCCGCTGATGGGGAACCACTTGAGGAAGATGCCGTAGCAGAAGACCGTCAGGAAGAGCATGCCCGATACCACGGTCGGGATGGAGTGGGCCAGGAAGAGCTGGAGGGAGATCGCGCGATCCTGCCATTTCCCCCGGCGGATCGCGCAGGCGATCCCGAGGGGGACGGCCACGATGTAGACCAGGGCCTCCACGAGGAGCATGATCGGCGCGGAGACCTTGACGGCGGTCCAGATCTTGGGTCCCACAGGGTCGTAGGGCCGGAGCATCGACTTTCCGAAATCAAACGTGATCAGCTTCACCATCGCGTTTGCGTACTGCGTGTCCGAGACGAGAAGCCACGCCTTCTTCAGGAATCCGGGCGAGAACCGGTCCACGCGCGCGGAATAAAAGGCCTGCCAGTTGGCCACAACGATCTCCACTCTATCGGGCGGGTCGGTCACCTTGACGTCGACCATGAGGGGTCTGCCGATCCATGAGCGAAGCGCAAGGGATGAGACATACTTCTCCTGCAGTCCGCCCCCGCCGAAGAGCTGCCCGGCGAGGAAGGGGGCGTCATTCTTCTCGAAGCCCTTCACGCCTTCGAGGATCTTTCCGCGTGAGGGTTCGGCGACGAGCGTCCGGAAGAGCGCTTCGACCTTCTCCCGGCGCTCGGGGAGGGGGGCAGGGAACTTCGACTTCTCGCGGGCCCACCAGATGCCCCAGGTGGCCACGACCCCTTCGGTCTCCTCCGGGGCAGGCTCCTTGGAATACGTGTAGACAAAGGGGTCTCCCAGGAGGGCGATGGAGAGGCACCGTACCGCCCCCAGTCGAAGGCGGGGTTCCCTCGTCTCCGCGAGCAGGGCGATGAAGTGCTTGACCCCGTAGTCCGACAGGGATTCCACGCGAAGCTGGACGCCGATCCTGAGCTTCTTTGAAAAATCCGCCCGCCGCTCCGCATCTTTCAGCCGGGTGTCGAAGTCCTCGACCTCCAGGTCGCGGAGGTACTCGAGGAGTTCATCGTCGGGCACGCCCACCCCGGAGGGTGCGGCCTCAGGCTTCTCCCCGGCCAGGCGGGCGAGGAGGGAGGCGGTCTCTTCCTCCGGCATCGACTGCAGGAAGGAGCAGAATCGGACGTCCCTGGTGTAATCCCGGGACCAGCGGGCGTTCAGGAAATTCGGCTTGTCGAGGTTCCATTGCTTCCGCTGGTGGAGGTAGGCTTCGCGCGTCGTCGTGGACTCCCCCTGGGCGCCGCCCGAGGAAATCTGCATCTTGAGCGGATCGCCCGGGGCCTGTTTCATGATGAAGAAGCAGGCGACGGTCACGCCGAAGAGCGTGGGGAGCGTGAGGAGGAGGCGTCGGATGACGTAGGCGCGCACGCTCGGGGGCCCCCCTCTCTCAGGCCGGGAAGGGGCCCCTGCCTAACGCCGGGCGTCCGCGGCGGCGGC
>JAHFOZ010000239.1 GCA_023261405.1 Planctomycetota bacterium | reverse complement strand
AGGACAGCGGCAATGAGCGCGAGTCTGATCATGGGTTCATTTCTCCGGCGGGATGACGGTGTAGTTCGGGGTCGCCTTCTCGATGTTGGGTGTGACGTCGGCCTTCGCGTTGCCGAGCGCCCATTCGATGCCGCCCGAGAGGATGGACTGGAAGAGCGGGTTCGTCCAGACATCCTCGCGGTGGCCCATGGAGGTGTAGAACACGCGGCCCTGCCCGTGCATTCGCGCCCAGGTGGCCGGGTAGGGCGGGCGGTTGTAGACGCTGTCGCCGCCCGTCTTGAGCATCCCCTCCGTCTCCTGGGCGAGGATCACGTGGAGGTCCTTCTGATAATCCTTGAAGGAGTACCACTCCTCCTCGATCGTGAAGCCGTCTTTCGCCCCCTCGGCGCCCGGGAAGCCGGGCGAGGCGCAGGTCATCTTCGATTTCTGCTGCTTGCCGTGGCGGATGAACTCGCCGCCCAGCATGAGCAGGTACGGGTCGTTCTTGTCGCCGAACGCTTTGAATCGGTCCTCACGCGGCGCGGTGGGATGGAACGTGTCGGCCGCGCTATGGCTCCCGATGAAGCCCTTGCCCGCCTTGATCGCCTCCAGGAAGGCCGCCTTCCCCTCCTTGGACATCGGAGGGTTCTTGTCCGTGCCCGCCTCGGTCAGGATGCCCGTGGTGTAGAAGAAGAACGCGTCGTACTTCGCGATGTTCTCCGGGGTGAAGATGCCTCCATCCTTCGTGTGGGTGAGCTCCCAGCCGTTCTTCTTCGCCAGATCGAGGAGGATCTTTTCGGCATGGCTCGGGTCGTTGCCCTTCTTCTTGATCACGCTGTGCTCGAAACCCGAGGACTTCGTGAAGAAGAGGATCTTGTTGGGCTTGCGCGGCGCGGCGTCGCCCGCGGAGAGGCCGGACAACAGGACCAGCGCGGCGAGGACGATCCTCATCAGAGCACCTTCTTGAGCGCGGCGAGGTGTTTGGGGATCGCCGTCATCGGGTCTTCGGCCGACTCGTACTCGAGGGTCACGAAGCCCTTGTAGTTCGCCTTCCGGAGGATGCCCACGATCTTCCCGTAGTCGGCGTCCTCTTTCTTGCCGGCGCGGCTGATCTCGGCCTTGACCTGGCAAGTCACCGCAAAGGGCGCGCACCTCTCGATGTCCGCGTAGGGATCCTCGCCCCGGAAGTTGCCGCCGTCCAGGTTGAACCCGAACCACTTGCTCTTGACGGCCTTGTTGAACTCCAGCATCCCCTCCGCCGTCGCCACGATACCTCCGTGGTTCTCCAGGGCCAGGATGACGTTCCGCTTCTCCGCATGCGGGAGACAGGCCTCGATGCACTCGACGGCCCACTTCCGGGCGTCCGCCTCGCTCGTCCCCTTGGCGGCGTCGCCCGCGAAGATGCGGATGGCGGGCGAGCCCAGGTCGGCCGAGACGTCGATCCACTGCTTGACGCGGGCGACCTCCTTGTCGCGCGCTTCGCCGGGGGGGAGGGTGAACTTGTTCCCGATGGGGGTCCCGGTGACCTCGAGGCCCGCCGCCCTCACCGTCTCCTTGAGCTTCTGGATGTATTCCGGGGTGACGGGCTTCTGGAAGTAGTACTCGGTGAGTTCCGTGCCCTGGCAGCCCCACTCGGCGCATTTCTTGATAAATTCCTCGAGCGTCATCGTGGGGTTCTTCAGGTCCAGGAACTTCCGGCACGAGTAGGCGGCGAGGCTGAGCTTGTAGTGCTCCTCGGGGCAGGCCAGGGCCCGGGTGGCGGGCCACGCGGCGGCCGCGGCGAGCGCGCCGGCGCGAAGGAAAGTTCTTCGGTCCACGGGTCGGCCCTCCATCACTTTTCCAACGCCTTCCCCAGCGGGTGAAGCTCAAACGTCCGGAAAAAGACCTCGGAGCCCTCGCACTGGAGCAGGATCTTCCCGCGATCGAGCGACGCCTCGAGCGCCTCGTTCACGACCTTGCCGTTCACCGAGACCGTGATCCGGTTCCCCGCGCAGACGCACTCCACGCGCGTCCATTCCTCGCCGGAGCTCTCGACGTCGCTCCGCCCGCGGAAGTCGAGGTCGTCCTTCCAGTCGGGGTCGATCCCCGACCAGTTCAGCCGCCCGAATCCCTCGAGAATGACACGTTCTCCTTTCTCCTTCCAGGTGGGCCACCCCTCATGGTCCCTTTCGGTCGCCGCCTGGGCGACCAGCTTCATGGGCACGGGGGTGCCGTCGGCCCGGTTTCCGCGGATGAGCATCAGGTCCCCCGTGCGGCCCTGCATCACCTGGCATTCGATCGCCGCCATGAATGCGCCGTTCCCGTCGTGGCTGTTCCCGTCGGGCCCGTTCCCGTGGAGGAAGATCCCGGAGTCCCGCGCGTGCCTCTCACGTCCGCGCCAGTTGCGTCTTCCCCACTTGTATTCCACGACGAGCCGGTAGCTGCGGTACTCCCTCTCGGTGGCCAGGTAGCCGAAGCCGTCTCCCGAGAGACGGATCATGCCGTCCACGACCGAGTAGACGCCGCGCGGATCCTCGCGCTTCGTGTCGCCGAGCCAGGTCGTGAATCCGGAGAGATCTTTGCCGTTGAAGAGGCTCACGACTTCAGGCGAGGGCGACGACTTCGCGCAGCCCGCAAGGAGGAGGACGGCTCCGAGAACGCGCATCAGGGTGACTCGAGCAGGAGTGTTCTCATCATCGGTTCCCTCCGGAGGATAGAATGTGCGAGGATAGATCAGGGGGGCGCTTCCATTCAAGAAGTACCGGAAGGAGAATGATCAAACCTGAAATCGTCCCCGCGGCCCAACTGGATCTGCCGGCGATCCGCGACCTCACGCGCCGCGCCTATGGGGAAAATGTCCCGATGGGCTTCAGGTTCGTCGCCGTGCGCCAGACGATGAACGGCCTCCTGCGCGATTGGCGCCAGGGAATCCTTTGGAAGGCTCTGCTCGACGGAGCTCTGGCGGGGACGATCCGCCTCACTCCAAGGCCCCAGGGCTGGCTCTATGTGAACCGCCTCTGCGTGGACCCGCCCCTGCAGGGCCGGGGCCTCGGCGCCCGCCTCATGGCATTCGCGGAGGGCGAAGCCCGGCGTCGAGGGCTGTTAAGCGTGCGCCTGGACACGGCCATGGGCTTCGCGCCCCTGGTGGATTGGTACCGGCGACAAGGCTACGTGATCGTCAGCGCCGCCAAGTATACGGATGTCCCCCACTTCTCCGTAATCCTTGAGAAGCGGATTTAGATTCCAGCCATAAAACGGACGGAGTGTTTTATGGCCGGCCGGCCGACCAGGCAGCCAAAATGGACCGTCCGTTTCATGGCTGGACCAGTCCTTCTGCGCTATTTGCCGTGAGGGAAGGTCCCCGACTTCTCGCAGACGCGCTTCTCGCCCTTCTTCGGGGCGGCCTTGTCCTTGGCCTCGTCGTGGGCGATGCCGCCCTTCACCGGGCTCTTCGCGCCGCAACCCTCGCAGACGTAGAGGACCATCGCTTTCTCCGCCTTCTCCTCCAGCGTCTTGCCGCACTTGCAGGTCCCGGGCCTCAGCTTGTCGTCGTCGCAGCAACCGGCTTTCGCGCAGCCGCACACGTAATGCTTCTTGACGCACATTTCGATCTTCTTGACCTCGGACTGGTCGTTCGGACATTTGCCGTCCTTCACGCTCCCCTCGAAGATCGTGCGCCCTTCCTTCTCGCAGTAGCTCGCCGGCTCAACCGTCTTGATGTCGCACGGCGCCCGGAGCGCCTCCGAGGCCGCCACTCCCAGGACCGCCGCCGCGGCGAACGCCAGGAACCCCGCCCGCTTCATGGTCGTCTCCTTTCAGTCTTCCCAAATTAAGATACGCCCCGGGGATTCCGCTTGGGGCGCCGGATACTCCGCCCGCCCGCGAGCGTTCCATAGGCATGATGAATCTCGCCTTGACTCTCTTCGCCACGCTCCAGGACCCCGCGCCCCCCGCCGCGGGGCATTCGGTCCACGGCGAGGCGTTCAACGAAGGCCCCCGCCAGGCCGCCTACCTGCGCGAGGGCATGGGCCGGATCGTCTTCCCGGTCACCACGAAAAACCCCGACGCCCAGAAGTTCTTCACCCAGGGCGTGGGCCAACTCCACGGCTTCTACTACTTCGAAGCCGAGCGCTCGTTCCGCCAGGCGGCCACCCTCGACCCCGACCTCGCCATGGCGTATTGGGGCATGGCCATGGCCAACGTCAACAACGAGAAGCGGGCGAAGGGGTTCCTGGACAAGGCCGGGAAGCTCAAGGACAAGGCCGGGAGGCGCGAGAAGATGTGGATCGATGTCCTCGAAAAGTCCTACAAGGAGACGGACAAGGAGAAGCGAGCCCGCGCCTGCGTCAAGTCCCTCGAGGCGCTCGTGAATGACGATCCGGACGACCTCGAATCCAAAGCCTTCCTCGCCTGGTCCCTCTGGTACTTCAAGGACAAGGGGCTCCCCATCCAGAGCCACCAGGCGGTCGACGCGATCCTCTCGGAGATCTTCGCGAAGGAGCCGCTCCACCCGGCGCACCACTACCGCATCCACCTCTGGGACGAGGAGCGGAAGGAGCGCGCGGTGAAGTCCGCAGAGGTCTACGGCCTCACCCAGCCCGGGATCGCCCACGCCTGGCACATGCCCGGCCACATCTACAGCAAGCTCCTGGACTTCCCGTCCGCCGCCTGGCAGCAGGAGGCGTCGGCGCGGGCCGACCACGCGAGCATGGTCTTCGACCGCACGATGCCCTACCAGATCCACAACTTCTCGCACAACAACCAGTGGCTCGTCCAGACGCTCGGCCACGTGGGCCTGGCGAAGAAGGGCACGGCCGTCGCGGAGAACATGACCGAGATCCCCCGCCACCCTTCCCTCAACAAGATCGAGAACTCCGGAAGCTGCGCGCGCGAGGGCCGCTCCCGCCTCTTCGAGATCCTCACCCGCTGGGAGCTTTGGGACGAGATCCTCGCTCGGCGCGACACATCCCTCGCGAAGATCGAGAACCGGGAGGACACCCTCCGCCGCGCCCGCTCGCTCGGGACGGCGCACGCCCAGAAGGGCGAGCTGGACGCCGCCCGCGCCATCGTCACCGAGCTCCAGGCGCTGGACGGACAGGAGCCGGATAAGAAGGAGCCCGTGGCAAAGGACCCCGAGCGGCCCGGCGAGTCCGCCGCGAAGGAACCGGAAAAGAAGCCGGAGCCGAAGAAAGAGCCCGAGAAGAAGAACAAGTCGCTCCGCTCCGCCATCGCCGAGATCGAGGGACAGATCGCGCTGGCCTCGGGCGACGCCAAGGCCGCCCTCGATCACTTCGCGAAGGCCGAGGAGATGGAGAAGACCGCCCTGGCCCGCGCCTATCTCAAGGCGGGCGAGCTGGAGAAGGCCGAGAAGAAGGCCAAAGAGGCGGTCGACGGGGCGAAGAACCAGGCTTCCCAACTGGCCTGCCATGTCGAGACGCTCTTCGCCGCCGGAAAGAAGGACGAGGCCAAGACGGCCTTCGCCGCCCTCCTCCCGCTGATCCCGGGCTGCGATCCCGATCTCCCGGTCCTGAAGCGGCTCGAGCGCCACGTAGGACCGATCCGTCCGGGGCCGGTGGTGAAGCCCTCCACGCCGGGCGGGCCGACCCTCGAGTCCCTGGGTCCCCTCACGTGGACCCCGCCCGCGGCGCCCCTCTGGACCCTTCCCGCGGCCGACGCCCAGCCCTGCCGCCTGGAACCCTCGGCGGCGAAACCCTTCCTCGTGATCTTCTATCTCGGCTCGAAGTGCCCTCACTGCGTGGAGCAGCTCAAGAAGTTCACGGAGGCGGCCCCCGAGTACGCGCAGGCCGGGATCGCTATCCTCGCCGTGAGCACCGAGACGCCGGAAGAGATCCGCAAGGGGATCACGACCTGCCCCTTCCCCCTCCTGGCCGATCCCGACCTCAAGGTCTTCAAGCTCTACCGCTGCTTCGACGACTTCGAGAAGATCCCGCTCCACGGCACGTTCCTCGTGGACGCCGATGCCGCGGGCCGGGCCCGGATCCGCTGGCAGGAGATCTCCTACACGCCGTTCACGGAGGCGAAGTGGCTGGCGGGCGAATGCCGCCGGCTGCTGGCGCTCAGGCCCGCACCCTGATCGTCCCCGCGACTTTTCCCCTGGCGCCGGGTTCATCTGTCATCTAAGGAGATCCCCATGTCGCCCCGTGCCCTCGCGCTCCTCCTCATCGCGCTCGCCACCGCCACGGTCGGCACCGTCACGGTCCGCTCCCAGGACGCCCCGAAGAAGCAGCAGCCGAAAGCCAACGCGCAAGCCATCGTCCCCGCTGCGGAGATCCCTTCGATCGCCGGGACGCGCCTCTCCTCCGGAATCACTTACGACAACCAGCCCGCCGTGGCGGAGACCGCCGAGGGCACGGTGTGGGTCGCCCGCGTCCGCTACCACAACCACAAGGCGGACGATCTGGTGGTCAGCTCGAAGGACGGCGCGGAGCAGGTGATCTCCCCCGCGCCCGGCCAGTACCTCCGCCCCGCCCTCGTCGCCTCCGGCACCGACGTCTGGTGCGTCTGGACCTCCACGGAGCCCGAGCGCGCGGCCTCCGTCTGGTTCAGCCGCCGCTCCGGCGGCGCCTGGTCGCCCGCGGCGCGGCTCGTCGCCGATGAGGCGCGCTCCCACCAGAACCCCGAGATCGCCGCGACGGCGGACGGCCGCGTGGCGGTGGCCTACATGGTGCATACCGGGAAGGAGTACGACATCCATGTCCGCCTCTGGGACGGCAAGGCGTGGGGCGCCCCGCAGACGGCGAGCGAGGCCGGCTCGAACGATTGGGATCCCTCGCTGGCCTTCGACGCAAAGGGCCTGCTCCACGTGGTCTGGAGCGGCTTCCAGGACGGCGACTACGACATCTACTGGAAGCGCGGGGACGCCGCCCCGCGGCGGATCTCGGCGCGGGGCGAGTATGATCTCCATCCCTGGGTCTCCGCCTCGCCCGACGGCACCGTGTGGGCGTGCTGGGACGTGGTCCACATCCCCGGCCATGGCAATTCCGGGCGGACGACGATCACCGGGGCCAACCTCAAGCGTTACGCGGACACGGACCACGGCCGGAAGGGCGTGAACGCCATGGTCGAGGTGCGCGTCCTGGACGGCGAGACGATCCGCACCCCGGGGAAGCCGCGCGAAGAGATCACGGCGCCCAAGGGGTACCAGATCCTGAATTGCGGCCTCGCCAAGACCGCCGTGGGACCCGGCGGCGAGCCCTGGGTTTTCCACCGCGTGCTGCGCCGAGCGGCGAACACCGGGGGGATCGGCTACTTCTGGGAGCTCATGGGCCGGCCCTTCCGCGAGGGGCGCTGGCAGGATCCCGTAAAATTCTCCGACGGCGACGGCTACCTCGAGGAGGCCGGGCTCTCGACGGGCCCGACGGGGATCCGCGTGGCCTACGGCGGCGAGCATCGGGCCGCGCACATCCCCCAGAAAGGCACGGCCAAAACGGTCGCTGAGTCGCCCCACGATGAGGGCGCCCCGCACGACCACCACCGGGACTTCGACGGCAAGAAAGGCTGGAACGGCGAGGTCTATCTCGCGACGGTCGCGGACGCCAAGTCCGCCGGTCCGGCTCGCGCCGCGATCACCGAGGCGCCGCGCCCTGCGGACAAGAACCTCCCCAAGCTCCCGCGAGCGGAGCCGTACTCGGTCGCCGCCGGCGGGAAGACCTTCAAGCTCCTCTGGGGGGACACCCACCGGCACTCGAACGTCTCGCGCTGCAGCCAGGGTGCCGAGCCCACGCCCGACGATCTCTACCGCTACGGGAACGACATCTGCAGGTACGACTTCTTCGGCCTGAGCGACCATGCCGAGGACCCGAGGATGACGCCGTACGACGTGATTGATTACTACTGGTGGAAGCAGGAAAAACTGGCGGACCTCTACCACGTCCCGGGCTTCATGAGCGTGCTCTACAACTTCGAGTGGTCCCTCCAGTTCCCGCACGGCCACCACAACACGATCTTCCCCTCGCGGCCCACGATCCGGCTCGACCGGAGCCTCGCCGCCTCCTCGACCCTGGCGGGCGGGTGGCGGGTCCTCGAGAAGAACAACCTGATGGCGATCACGATCCCCCACACGGGGGCCGACCCCGGCATG
>JAHFOZ010000622.1 GCA_023261405.1 Planctomycetota bacterium | reverse complement strand
GGCCGCCTCTTCGCCGGACGAGGCCGCGTGCTCGCGGTCCTCCTCCTGGCCGCCAAGCTGCCCCTTTACGCCGGCATCCTCTTCGTCACCCGTACCCTCGTCCATCCCGCGGCCGTCATGATCGGGATCACCGCCGTGGTTCTGGTGGCCGCGTGCGGCGCCCTCCTGGGAGGGGCTGCTCCCGCGAAGGGGACGGCCTGACATGCTCCCCCTGCTTCTGTCCGGTGAGGAGGGGGAAGAAGGCGGCGGACACCACCACCCGAGCTCGATCTTCACCTGGCTCTGGAAGATCCTCAAGGACACCGGCCTCGGCCACGCCATGGGGTTCAACGAGACCCGGGAGAATCGCGGCGAGTTCTGGTTCGACGCCATCTGCTTTTCCCTGATCGCATGCGTCGTCCTCATCGCCTCCGCCTCCGCCGCCACGAAGAGCTACAGCCGGATCCCCCGCGGGATCCAGAACGTCTTCGAGTGGGCCGTCCAGCTCCTCCGCGGCCTCGTCCACGGCTTCATCCCGGGCAAACAGGGAGACCGTTACGTCCCCTACCTCGGGAGCCTCTTCCTTTTCATTTTCGCCATGAACATGCTCGGGGTCGTCCCCGCCTTCCGCTCCCCCACCATGACCCTCTCCACCACCGCGGCGCTCGGCATCACCACCTTCATCATGGTCCAGTCCTACGCCATCCGCGCCAACGGCCCCGTCGCCTACCTCAAGCACTTCATGGGGGACGTCCTCTGGCTCGCCCCCCTCATGTTCGTCGTCGAGGTCATCGGAGAGTTCGCCAAGCCCCTCTCCCTCTCGCTCCGCCTCTTCGGCAACATCTACGGCGAGGACAACGTCATCGAGCAGATCATGTCGCTGGGCCTGAAGTACTACCTCCCGCTCCAGCTCCCCATGCTCTTCCTCGCCCTCTTCACGAGCTTCCTCCAGGCGTTCATCTTCACCACGCTCTCGACCATCTACATCGCCTCGAAGGTCGTCCACGAGGGGGGCCACGCGGAGGGGCACGACGAACGGCACAGCCATCACGACGAGAAGCATGCGCATGGCGCGCAGCACGGATAGAGAAGACAGATACGGAGGGATTCTGATGCTCAAGAAGGTTCTGTTCGGGATCGCGTGTCTCGCGATCGTAGGCGTCCTGGTGACCCCGGCGCTGGCCGACGGCACGGCTGCAGGGGCCCCCGCGGCCCAGGAGAAGGCCTCCACCAGCGGGTCGTCCACGTACCTCGGCTTCGCGCTCGGCCTGGGTCTCGCCATCGCCGCGTTCGGCGGCGCGGCCGGCCAGGGCCGCGCCATCGCCGCCGCGGTGGACGCCGTGGCCCGGCAGCCCGAGGCGGGCGCCCGCATCCAGGGCATGATGATCATCGGCCTCGCGCTCATCGAAACCCTGGTCATCTACATGCTCCTCATCTGCTTCATGTGGGGCGCGAAGGTCGTCTAGTCGATGGTCGAGCCCCTGCTGGCGTCCGGCGGCCTCATGGACGACCTCGGGATCAATCCCGCGGTCCTCCTGACGCAGGTGGTGATCTTCTCGGTCACCTTCCTCGCGCTCAGCCGCATCCTCTTCGGACGGGTGCTGTCCAACCTGCAGCGCCGCGAGGAGGAGACGCGGGAGGGGCACGCCGCGGTCGGGCGCGACCGGGCCGAGCTGGACCGCCTTGCGAAGGAGTACGAGGCCGCGATCGCCAAAGTAGACAAGGAGTCCTACGACCGCACCCAGGCCATGCTCAAGGAGGCCCTGGCCACTGCGTCCGCCGGCGTGGCCCAGGCCCAGGCCCAGGCCCGCTCGGAGGTCGAGAACGCCCTCGCCCGGATCGCCCGCGAGAAGCAGGAGGCGTCCTCCAGGGTCCGTGCCGACATCGCACGCCTCACCCTCGAAGTAGCGGAGAAGGCCATGGAGACCCGGCTCGACCCGGCCACCCACGGCGCCATGGTCCAGAAGTTCCTGGCGGAGAGGAGCTGACGTGACCCCCTTGTCGCTGGCGGCGGGCGGGGCCCTGCAGATCTTCATCGTCCAGCTCCTCGCCTTCGTCATCATGGCCGTCGTCCTGGTGAAGCTCGTCTTCCCCGCCCTCGGCAAGACGCTCGGACAGCGCTCTCAGGGGATCGCCGACGGCTTCGACAGGATCGAGAAGGAGACCGCCGCCGCCCGGAAGGAGCTCGCCGAGGTCAAGCAGAAGGTCTCCGAACTTTCCCAGGAATCCGGGCGCCGGCAGAAGGCCGCCCTGGCCGAGGCCGAGAAGCTTCGCGACCAGTCCCTCGCCGACGCCCTCGCCCAGGCCCAGGCGCTGCAGGACAAGGCCCGGCGCGAGATCCAGGTCGAGCGCGACAAGGCCGTCAAGGAGCTCCGCGAGGAGGCGGAAGCCCTCACGCTCCGCGCCGCGGAGCACCTGGTCAAAGCCACCATGGATG
>JAHFOZ010000238.1 GCA_023261405.1 Planctomycetota bacterium | reverse complement strand
CTCTGGCATCAGAAGCTCCAGGAAAAGGAGGCCGCCGAGGCGGCCCTGGCCCTGTCCCGGCAGATGGAGGAGCTCAAGGCCGCCGTGACGGCCGACGCGAAGTTCGCCCGCTACGCGGAGCTGATGGAGAAATTCCAGCGAGCGCGGGAGCTCTCCGCCAAGGCCGGCGGGGGCCGCCGCCGGGACCTCGAGGACATCGAGGTCGAGTACAAGTCCCGC
The DNA here is from genome assembly GCA_023261405.1 of Planctomycetota bacterium. Taxonomy (GTDB): domain Bacteria; phylum Planctomycetota; class MHYJ01; order MHYJ01; family JACPRB01; genus JACQFK01. The sequence continues at coordinate 7,937 of JAHFOZ010000238.1, read as the reverse complement.
TACGAGCAGGAGGCCGACCCGTTCCTCAAGGAGATCAAGGAGGCAGCCTCGCAGCTCTCGGGCGAGGGCCGCTACGACGACGCCCTGGCGCAGATCGAACGCTTTCCCGCGCACCTCCGCTACTCCGGCGCGTGGAAGGAACTGGAGCGGCTGCGCGCGGACGTCCAGCGCCGCAAGGCCGGCAACAAGAAGCAGTGACAAAGTAAACCTTTTACTTTATCATATTCAAGATGGTCCTCATCATCGACAATTACGACTCGTTCACCTGGAACCTCGTCCAGGCGCTGGGCGCGCTGGGGGCGAAGGTCGAGGTCGCGCGCAACGACGCGCTGACGCCGGAAGAGGTGGAGGCGCGCGCGCCGGAGCGGATCGTGATCTCCCCCGGACCCTGCACGCCGCGCGAGGCGGGCATCTCCAACCGCGTGATCCGCAGGCTCGGGGAGAAGGTCCCGATCCTGGGGGTCTGCCTGGGACACCAGTGCATCGCCCACGCGTGGCAGGCGGAGGTGGTGCGGGCGGCGCGCCCCATGCACGGAAAGACGAGCGAGGTGCGCCACGACGGCGCGGGGGTCTTCGCGGGGCTCCCCAACCCCCTCCGGGTCATGCGCTACCACTCGCTCGTGGTGGACGAGCGAACCCTGCCGGAAGACTTCTCCGTCACCGCCCGCACGGTCGAGGGTGAAGTGATGGGCCTCCGCCACCGGACCTGGCCCCTCGAGGGCGTCCAGTTCCATCCCGAGAGCTACCGCACGGACGCGGGGATGGAGCTCCTGGCGAACTTCCTCAGGCGATAAGGCTTGTCATCGCCGGGCTGCTCCCGCTATAGTTCCGCCCAGATGCTTCCCGTCGACCTCAACGGAAAGATCGCCCTCGTCACCGGCGTGGCGGACAACCACGGATTCGCCTGGCACATCGCCAAGTCCCTCCAGGCCGCGGGCGCCCGGCTCGTCTTCTCCTCCCACCCTCGCGTCACGGGCATCGTGGAAAACATCCTCGCCCGCGACAAGGACGCGGAGAGCCGCGTCCTCCCCTTCGGCGCGGGGACGCTCAAGGTCGAGACGCTGATCCCCTGCGACGTCGCCTTCGACTCGATGGAGGACGTCGACGAGGCGACCCGCTCCGACCGCCACTACCAGAAGCACGCCGACTATTCCATCAAGGGCCTGATGGAGGCCGTGCGCAAGGGCTTCGGCGGCCTGGACATCCTCATCCACTCGGTGGCCTTCAGCCCCGAGATCAGGAACCGCCTGATCGACACGAGCCGGAAGGGGTACCTGACGGCGCTCTCCGTCAGCGCCTACTCGCTCTCGGCGCTCCTCCGCGCCGCGCAGCCCCTTATGGAGAACCGCCCGGGCGGCGCGTCGGCCCTCGGGCTCACGTACATCGGCGGCGACCGCGCCGTGGCCCACTACGGCGGCGGGATGTCCACGGCCAAGGCGGCGCTCCAGATCGACTGCAAGCAGCTCGCCCAGCAGCTGGGACCGAAGAACATCCGCGTCAACCTGATCTCGGCCGGCCCCTACGCCTCGCGGGCCGCGCGGGCCATCGGCGACATCCAGCAGATGATCGACCAGGCCTCGAAGCTCAGCCCGCTGCCGCGCCCCATCGAGCCGGAGGAGGTGGCCCACACCGCCGCCTTCCTCTGCAGCCCGCTCGCCTCGGCCATCACCGGCCACATCGTCTACGTCGATTGCGGCTACAACATCGTCGGCGTCTGAGCCGTCCAAAACTTCCGTTGACTTGATTCCGGGGCGCCCCTACGATGATTCCGATGCCCCCGACAAGCCGGGCTCTTTTCCTTTCCCTCGCCCTCCTCCTCGCCGCGAGCCCCGGCTGCAGCAAACGGAAGACCGCCTGGCCCGGTCCCGCCGCGAACGCCGCCGTCGAGGAGGCGCGGAAGCTGCTGACGGAGGCGGGCTTCGAGTTCGCCAACGACTTCCCCGAGGTCGAGCTCCTCTACAACACCAACGAGGGGCACAAGAAGATCGCCGCCGCCGTGCAGGAGATGTGGCGCAAGAACCTCGGGATCGAGGTGAAGCTGCGCAACACCGAGTGGAAGGTCTACCTGGAGAAGCTCACGAAGCTCGACTACCAGGTCGCCCGCCGGGGATGGATCGGCGACTACCCGGACCCGAACACCTTCGTCGACCTGTTCACCAGCCAGAGCGGGAACTCCAACACCGGATGGTCCAACGCGGCGTTCGATGCGAAGGTCGAGGAGGCCCGCCGCACCCGCGACCCCAAGGCGCGCCTCGAACTCCTGGGCAAGGCCGAGGCGATGCTCATGGAGGACCTCCCGATCATCCCGCTCTACTTCTATGTGAGCCAGTCCATGTGGAGATCCGAGGTCAAGGGCCTCCACGACAACCACCTCAACGTGCACCCCATCAAGGACGTCGTCCTGGGGGACGGCACGAAGCCGTTCGTCATGAACGTGGGCGCGGAGCCGCAAACCCTCGACCCGAACCTCCAGCGCGGCCAGCCCGAGCACCGCATCAACATCGCCCTCTTCGAAGGGCTCACGGCGTACCACCCGAAGACCCTCGAGCCGCAGCCGGCGCTGGCGGAGCGATGGACCCTGAGCGAGGATTCGAAGACCTGGACCTTCCACCTCCGGGACGCGAAGTGGACCAACGGGCGGGCGGTGACGGCCCATGATTTCGTCTACGGCTGGCGGCGCCAGATCAACCCCGCCCTGGGATCGGACTACGCCCACATCGTCATGGATTTCCTGAAGAACGGGAAGGCCTACTACGACGGCGCCGCCGCCGACGGCACCCTCACGGAGTTCGAGAAGCTCGCCCCGGAGAAGCGGCAGGAGGCCGCCCGGGATCTCCCGGCGCAGGTCCAGGCCCGGCATGCGGCGCGGCTCAAGACCCTCCACGAATCCGAGACGGACGCCGCGACCAAGGCCTCGCTCGCCAGGGCCCTCGAGGAGGCCCCGAAGCGGAAGGACGTCCCGGTGGAAGAGGTCGGCGTCCGCGCGGTGGACGACCGCACCTTGGGGGTCGATCTCGAGTCCCCCACGCCCTTCTTCCTCCATCTCGCCGCCTTCTTCACGTACTTTCCCATCCCCAGGGAGGCCGTGGAAAAGCACGGGGACAAGTGGACGCGCCCCGAGAACATCGTGACGAACGGGCCCTTCCGCCTGAAGGAATGGGTCCCCCAGTCCCACCTGCTCGCGGAGCGCAACCCCGCCTACTGGGACGCGGCCCAGGTCCGGCAGCAGCAGGTGCGGTTCCTGACCCAGGACAACGTGAACACCGCCTACAACATGTTCCGCGCGGGACAGTGCGACTACATCGACACCGTGCCCCTGGAGTTCGTGGACAAGCTCCGCGGGGGCGATCCGGATTTCCACAGCGCCCCGATCCTCAACACGTACTTCTACAGCTTCAACGTGAAGAGCAAGCCCTTCGACGACGCGCGACTGAGGCGCTCCCTGGCCCTCGCCATCGACCGCGAAACCCTCTGCATCCACGTCCTCCGCGGGGGACAGAAGCCCGCCTACAGCATGGTCCCCCCGGGACTGGAAGGCTACACGAGCCCGACGTTCACCTCCAAGACCGGGTCCCCCTGACCCGCGATGCTCGTCTTCCTCGCACGGCGGCTCCTCGCCGGGGTCCTCACGCTCTTCGCGATCTCGACGCTCAGCTTCTTCATCGTCCGCTTCGCCCCGGGCAGCCCCTTCTCCTCCGAGCGGGGAACGAACGCCGAGGTCCGCCGAAACGAGGAGCGGCTGTACGGCTACGACCGCCCGCTCCCCGAGCAGTACGCGAGGAACATCCTGGGCTATTTGTGCGGCAACCTCGGACCCTCGACCTCCCACCGCGGACGCGATGTGGCGGAGCTCATCCTCCCCAGCTTTGGCGTCTCGGTGAAACTCGGGGCGGTCTCCTTCGTGCTGGCGCTCGCGAGCGGGCTCCTCCTGGGGATCCTGGCCTCCGCCCGGCAGAACGCCTGGCCCGACCATGTCGCCTCGAGCGTCGCGACCCTCGGCATTTGCCTCCCCAACTTCCTTCTGGGGCCGCTCCTGGTGATGGTCTTCTTCACCTGGCTCGGCTGGCTGGAGCCCACGGGCTGGCCGCAAGGCTGGACGTCGTGGACGGAACTCAAGAAGGTCCTCCTCCCGGCCGTCACCCTCTCCTGCGTCCACATGGCGTACATCTCCCGCCTCGGCCGCGCGGGCATGCTCGACGTCCTCCACAAGGACTTCATCCGCACCGCACGAGCCAAGGGAGTGGCCGAGCCCGCCCTGCTCCTCAAGCACGCCCTCAAGAACGGGATCACCCCCGTGCTGACCTACACCGGCCCCATGGCCGCCTACCTCGTCACCGGTTCCATCGTGGTCGAGAAGATCTTCGCCATCCCCGGCATGGGCACCCACTTCATCGCCTCCGCCATCAACCGGGACTACGGCATCATCATGGGGTGCGTGCTTGTCTACAGCACCCTCGTCATCCTCTTCAACCTCGCGGTGGACCTCCTCTACGCGGTCATGGACCCCCGGGTGCGGGTGACCTGATGACGACCTTCGATCTTGCAGCCGAAGGCCGTTCCCCCGGCCAGATGGCCCTCCTCCGGTTCCGGAAGAATCGCCGTGCCTGGGCCTGCCTCATCGCGCTCGCGACGATGGCCGGCCTCACAATCCTGATCCCCTGGATCTCAGCCCACGACTACCGCAGCGCCAACTATCCGTCCGTCAACATCGCACCCGACGGCCGATTCTGGATGGGCACCGACGGGAACGCCCGCGACCTCATGGTGCGCGTCTTCAGGGGCGGGCGCATCTCCTTCGCGGTGGGCTTCCTCGCCACGCTGATCAGCCTCTCCGTGGGGGTCACCTACGGAGCCGTCTCGGCCTTTGCGGGGGGAAAGACGGACCTCCTCCTGATGCGGATCGTGGACATCCTCTATGGCCTGCCCACCATGTTCGTCGTGATCATCATCATGACCTTCGTGAAGGGCTTCGTGGTCGTCTTCCTCGTGCTCGGCCTCCTGAGCTGGCTCACCATCTCGCGCATCGTCCGGGGCCAGATCCTCTCGCTCAAGGAGCGCGAGTTCGTCGAGGCCGCCCGCGCGCTCGGCACGGGCTCGACCGCCATCATCTTCCGGCACCTGATCCCCAACATCCTGGGACCCGTGATCGTGTACGCCACCCTCACGGTCCCCTCCGTGATGCTTCAGGAGTCCTTCCTCAGCTTCCTCGGGCTCGGGATCAGCGAGCCGGAGACCTCCTGGGGCGGCCTCATCAGCGAGGGCGCCGGCGCCCTCTTCCTCTGGTGGCGCGTCACCTTCCCCGGGGCCTGCATGGCCCTGACGCTCTTCTGCCTCAATGCCGTGGGCGACGGACTTCGGGATGCGTTCGATACTCAGCAGCGTTAGCACGCTCCTCCTCCTGCTGGGATGCGGGAAGGCGGACCCTCCGGCGCCCGGCGGCGAGGCGCCGAAACTCCTGGCCGACGCCGGCTACCCCGGCGGGAAGGGCTTCCCGAAACTCACCCTCACCTACAACCGCGGCGACGTCCACCACAAGATCGCCACCGCCGTGCAGGAGATGTGGCGCACCCGCCTCGGGATCGAGGTCGAGCTCCGCAACATGGAGTTCACCGCCTCCATCGAGCAGGTCGACCGCGGCGACTTCGAAATCGCCCGGCGCGCCTGGATCGGCGAGTACACGGACCCGCACGCCTTCCTCGACCTCTTCACGCGCGACAGCCACTCCAACCCCACCGGCTGGGGTTCCGACGAGTACGAGCGGCTGATCGGATCCTCCCAGGTCGAGCCTGATCCCGGCAGGCGCCTGGAGATCCTCGCCCGCGCCGAGCGCCTGCTGGTGGAAGAGGCGCCCTTCATCCCGATCTACCACTACGTCGCCCACAACTACATGAAGCCGTTCATCAGGGGCGTCCACCACAACGTGCGCGACATGCACCCGCTCCAGAACGTCCGGCTCGAGGGCGAGGGCGCCCCCGGGGACGGCGTCCTCGTCTTCAATTCGAGCGAGGAGCCCGGCACGATCGACCCCGCCCTCTCGCGCACCGTCCTGGGCGTGAAGATCCTCATGCACCTGTTCGAAGGACTCCTGAGCTACGACCCGAAGGACGCCTCCCCCGCGCCCGGCCTGGCCGAGCGCTGGGAGGTCTCCCCGGAAGGGACCACCTGGACCTTCCACCTGCGCCCGGGATCCTGGTCCAGCGGCGACCCCGTGACCGCGCACGACTTTGTCTACGCGTGGAGGCGGGTGGCCGATCCGAAGACGGGCTCCACCTACGCCCACCGCATGTATCTCGTGAAGAACGCACGGGAGATCGTCCAGGGCCGGGCGAAGCCGGAGACGCTCGGCATCCGCGCCCTCGACGAGCGGACGCTCGAGGTCGAGCTCATGCACCGCGCGCCCTACTTCCCCCAGCTCCTCTGCCTCAGCCTCTTCTATCCGGTCCACCGCGCGACCGTCGAGAAGCACGGCGCCGCGTGGACCCGGCCCGAGAACATTGTCCACAACGGCCCCTACCGGATCGCCTCGTGGATCCCCCACGACCGGAAGGTATTCGAGAAGAACCCGCGCTACCGCGACGCCGCCGGGGTGACGCTGGAGAAGTTCGTCTTCCTTTCGATCACGGACGACGCCACCGCCTTCCAGGCCTTCGAATCCGGACAGTGCCACTGGCTCTTCCGCGCCCCTCTCGAGCGCATGGAGCAGCTGCAGAAGCGGCCCGGGTACATGCGCGGCCCCTACAACGGCTCGTACTTCTACGTGTTCAACACGAGGAAGAAGCCGCTCGACGACGTGCGCGTCCGGAAGGCCCTCTCGCTCGCGGTGGACCGCGACATCATCGCGGGCCAGATTCTCAGGGGCGGCGAGACGCCGGCCGCGCGGCTGGTGCCCCCGACCTCGCTCCCCCCGAAGTGAAGCGCCTTCAGCACGTGCTGTGGATGAGGATCGCGACCCGCTTCCCCTGGCGCTTGAGCTCGCGGTAGCGTTCGACGGCCTCGCCCGTCTTCAGCGCCTCGACCTCGACGCCGGGGATCTTGAAGGCCTCGGGGTCCACCTTCGCCACGCCGTCCCATCCGGTCGCGACGAGGATCTGCTCCACGCCGGGATCGGCCAGCAGGCGCACCTCCGTGGCCGTGATATCGTGCGACTTGTTGCGGAACCAGACCCGCCCGTCGGCCCGGATCGAGAGATCGAAGAACGGGATCGGGCAGGCCCCCAGCACCGTGAGTCCGAAGCGCGCGTGGCTGATGCCGCCCGGCTTCACGGCGGAACCAGGGAGCCCGATGAGGAGCAGGAGCAGCAGGATCTGCAGGACCGCGGCCATGGACTTCGAGTGGATGAACCGCGGGATCGCCCAGGCGAACACCCCGGCGAGCAGTGTCCCCGCCGCCCCGAGCAGCGCCGCCATGATCCAGCCCGCGTGCTCCTGCAGCGACGTGAGGATCCCCACCTCCACGACCGCCCCCAGGATCAACACCACGAGCAGCGTGATCCCGCGCAGGAAGAGGCAGAGGTTGCTCGCGCCGCGGTCGATCTTCTTCGCTTCGCCCATCCGATCTGATTATCGCCCATCGCCGGGCGAAAACAAGGGCGAGCCTATTTCGCGAGGCGAAGAAGCTGCAGCGGGACCCGCCCCATCGGATCGGGACGCAGCCCCTCCACGCGGGGGCCCGCGAGGAACGCGTCGCCCGCCCGGAGCAGCGGCACCGCGGCCGCCTCCCGGAGCAGCAGCTCCTCCGCCTTCGCGAGCGTCGCGAGCCGCGTCTCCCCCGCGGCCGCCTTGAGCAGCCCGTCGTACTCCGCGTTGGACCAGCGGCCCGCGTTCTCCGGATGAGCGCTCGACCAGGGCTCGAGGAAGCCCGCGGGATCGAAGTAGTCCCCCACCCAGGCCCCCACCGCCGCCTGAAACTCGCCGCCCCGGATCGCCTCGACATAGAGC
>JAHFOZ010000237.1 GCA_023261405.1 Planctomycetota bacterium | reverse complement strand
CGAAGTCCGTCGCGCGGCGGTGGGTTCCCTCGGGACCTTGAAGGCGGCGTCCGCGTCACCTGCGCTCCTTCGGGCCTATCTGGACCCGGAGACGCGCTTCGAGGCGGTCGCGGCGCTGGCGGCGGTCCCGGATCTGCGGGCCCTGGACGCCTATCTCGAGGGCCTCGCCGGCAAGAATGTTGCGGTGCGCGACCAGTGCCGCGCGGCGGTCGGGGCGATCCACGCCGCGGCGCTGCCGCTGCTCGAGGCGAAGCTGGCCGCGCAGCTCCTCCCGAACGAGGTGATCGAGGAACTGCAGCGGGTCTATAACCGGCCGGCGCCGATCGTCGACTGGATGATCCTCGGATCCTTTGCGAGGCAGGGCGGGGCTCCCTTCCCGGTGGACGCGGTGCCGCTCGATGGGGAATTCAAGGATTCGCGCGGGAAGCCGGTCCGCTGGAAGAAGGCGAAGGTCTCGCCCGCGAACGGCTCGGTCGAGCTCCGGAACCAGGTCACGGTGCCGGACGACTCCGACGCCTACGCCTTCACGGAAATCGTCTCGGAGGGGGAGCGGTCCGTGGAGTTCCTTGCCGGGGCGGACGATTCGCTCACGATCTGGCTCAACGGGAAGAAGGTCTTCGAAGATCTCAAGGACGGCGGATGGAAGGAGGACGAGATCCGCGTGCGCGGGACGCTCAAGGCGGGGAAGAATGCGGTCCTCCTCAAGTGCGGGAACACGGGGGGCGGCTGGATGTTCTCGATGGCCTATCCGGGGGCCCGGAAGGGGCCGCTCTTCGAGGCGGTCCCCAAGAAGCTGGACCCGAAGGCGTACGAGAAGTTCGCCCAGGCGAACCGGGGGGACGCGGCGAAGGGCCGGGCGCTGTTCACGGACGTCAAGGGGGTGGCCTGCATCAAGTGCCACCGCCTGAAGGGGGAGGGCGGGGAGGTGGGGCCGGAGCTGACGGGCGTGGGCGCGAAGTATTCCCGCGCGCAACTGGCGGAGTCGGTGCTCTATCCCTCGAGGCAGATCCTGGACGGCTACAAGCAGACGAAGGTGCTGACGAAGGCAGGCGAGGTGCTCTCGGGTCGGGTGGCGGGGGAGACCCCGGAGGAACTGGTGCTTCTGGACGCGGAGGGGAAGAAGCATTCTCTCAAGAAGTCGGAGGTCGACCAGCGAAAGGAGAGCGACCTTTCGCTCATGCCGGACGGCCTGAACACGGGCCTCTCGCTCCAGGACTTCGCGGACCTCGCGGCCTTCCTCGAATCCCTCAGGTGATATGATAAAGTAAACGGTTTACTTTATCAGCGGACCTCGAGGGAGAGGATGCGGAGGGTCTTGCCGACGCCGTTGAACTGGAGGACGCCCGAGCGGGAGGAGGTGCGCTCCCGGACGGGGACGGGGAGGCCGTCCAGCGTGGCGTTCACGTCGGCGCCGCGGCAGACGATCACCAGGTCGTGGGGCCGGCCCTCCAGGGGCTGGAGCTCGTGCCTCTCCCAGCGGACCGCGTTCCCGCCGGTCACGTTCTGGCGGACGCTGAAAAACAGCCCCTCAAGGCCCTCGCATTCGAAGCGGATCCGGAGCTCGGCGTCCCCGAACACCTCCACGGTCTGCGCGGCGTCCGGCGGACCGGGCGCCTTCGCCATGGCGCCGTTCTCGACGAGCCAGCCAGTCTTGTTGCGGAGGCAACCCAGCGTCTTCCCGTCGAAGAGGGCGCGCCAGGGGCGTGCGTCGACGCTCTCGAGATTCCAAAGGCGCAAGGTCCCGTCGGCGGAGCCGGAGAGGGCGCGCTTTCCGTCGGGCAGGAACGCCACGGAGCGTACCAAATCGTAGTGCCCGGTGAGCGTGCGGATCTCGGTGAAGGTCTCCAGGTTCCACAAGCGGAGGACCCTGTCCGATCCCCCGGTCAGGGCGCTCTTCCCGTCCGGCGAAATGGAAAGGCTGCGGACGTCCCCCGCAGGATGGGCGGGCCGGCGCCTGGGTGCCGACAGCTTCTCGACATCCAGTTCATGCAGGAACTTCCAGGTCCCGGCGAGCGCGCGGCGGCCGTCCGGCAGGAAGTGGATTGCATAGACGACGTCGCCCAGGCCCTCGAACCGATGGACCTCCTTGCCTCCGTCCACATCCCAGAGGCGCACGGTTCCCTCCCCTCCCCCTGAGAGCAGGCGGCGGCCGTCGGGGGAGAAGGCGACGCTGCGCACCTCCTTCGGATGGCCCGGGAAGCGGCGGATTTCCTTCAGGGCTACGGTGTCGTAGATCCGCACGATCCCGTCGCTTCCCGCACCCGCAAGGCGCCGCCCGTCTTTCGAAAGCGCCACGGTCCGGACGCTCCCGACGAAATCCGTGAACCGCTGCAGTTCCTTCCCGGATTCGAGGTCCACCACGACGAGGTACGGGTGATAGCTCGCCGCGTAGGCGCGCTTGCCGTCGGGCGAGAGGGCCACGCCCATGAAGCCGGACTTGTCCTTGAGCTTGAACAGCTCCCGCCCCGTCTCGACCTCCCAGAGCCTCAGGGTGTCGTCGGCGCCTCCGCTGAGGGCCCGCCGGCCGTCCCCCGAAACCACCAGCGAGTAGACCCCCCCCTCCGTGTGGCCCTCGAAACGGCGGATCTCGCCGGGGCCGACCGAGTCGAGGGACTTCCAGAATTCGGCCGCGGGCATCCGGTTGATTTCCCTGAGGGTCGGGATGGACCGCAGGATGCTCGCGTCCATCGAGGCGTTGAAATCGACCCGGAGGTTTTGCAGCGTGGAGAGCGACTGGATCGGGGCGAGGTCCTTGATCTTGGTGGCCTGGACGTAGAGGCTCTGGAGCGGCATCCCGGCCAGCGGCGCGAGGTCGGCCACCTCGGAGTTGTCCGCGTTGAGCCACGCCAGGGACATTCCCTTGAGGGGGGCGAGGTCCTTGACGGGGGTGTAGTTGATCCCCAGCTGGTTGAGGCGCATCCCGGCGAGCGGGGAGAGATCGGCCACCTTGGTGCCCGCGAGGTAGAGGTGCGTCAGGGGCATGCCCTTGAGCGGCGTGAGATCGGTCACGCGGCTGTTGGATACGTTCAGCGTGACGAGCGACAGCCCCTTGAGCGGGCGCAGATCGGAGAGTTGCTTCGAGAACTCCTTCGCCGGGATGTACAGGCCCAGGAGTCCGGCGAGGGCTTGGAGCGGCGAGAGGTCGGCGACCGCGTCGGACTCGAAGGCCAGCTCCGTCACCCGGCCGCCCTCGACCTTGTGGGTGTACCTCCGGTCGAACCCGGGATTGGCGTCGCGCAGGCGGTCGATGACCCGCTGGACCTGCTGCTCGGGAGGGAGGGCCGCGACCGCACGAAGGTACTCCTCGTGCCCGGAGAGGATCCGCGCCGGGGCAGGCCGGCCCTTGCCGGAGACCTCGCGTAGCTCGACCTTGTGGAAGACCGTGGGGCTCTCCTGGCTCCCGAGTCCCAGGAGGCCCCTCCCGCTCAGCGCCCAGGCGGCCTCGATCACGAGGTCGGTGTAGTCGGTCCTCCACTCATGCACGAGTTTCCCGTCCAGGCGTGCGGAGACCCGGTCCCGGCGGATCTCGATCAGCGACACGGATCTCCGGCCGTTCTGGATCAGGTTCGGGGTGTGAACGCTGCCGGGGCCGATACTCGACACGCCGTCGCGGACCGAGAACCCCGAGACCTGGTCCTTGTAGGCGCCAAGGTGCCACGTGAAGTTGCGCCCGCCCCTTCCGACGATCTGGGTCACGTCCTGCGCCCCCTCGCGGCGGGTGAAGGTGACGCGGAGGTCATACTCGTCCGGAAGGAAATACGGGATTTCGACGCGCGAATAAGGGACTCCGTCAGAGAAGAGTCCCGCCTCCGTCTTCTTCCACGTCCCGGCGAAGGAATCTCGGGCAGGGTCCGCGAAGGCGAGGAGGTCCACGGCGTCCTTCCACGGATCGGCCGCGAGGGGAGGAGGCGGAGGCGGAGGGGGGGACGCAGGCGGCGGGGTGGCGCGCACGACGGGGGCGGGCTGGGGCCGCGGCGAACCTCCCCCCAGCGCCATGGCGAGCAGGATCGCGACCCCCGCAAGTCCAGCCCCGGCCCAGAGGAGAGGCGCGGCCGACCGGGCGGGACGGGCGGCGACCCGCCGCGCCGTGCGCTTCATGCCGGCCAGGCTGCGCTTCCGGACGAGGGCCACGGACGAGCGCGTCGCGTCGATCGCCTGGCTCCTGGGGGACTTGCCGGAGAGGACCTGCTCGAGGTCCGCCGCGAGCTCCGCGCAGTCGCGGTAGCGGTCGGCGGGCTTCTTGGCCATCATCTTCCGGAGGACGTGGACGACGCCGTCGGGGACATCCTCGCGGACGTCCTGCGGGTTGGGGAGCTGTTCGTGCACGTGCTTGTAGAGGATCTCGACGGCCGAGGTCCCGGGGAAGGGGGGCTCCCCGGTGAGGAGGTGGTACCACGTGGCGCCGAGGGAGTAGATATCGGTGCGGCCGTCGATGGTCTTCTCGCTCTGGGCCTGCTCGGGGGAGATGTAGTGGGGCGTGCCGAGGACGGCGCCCGACTGGGTCTGGAACGAGAGCTCGGCCTCCCCGATGTTCTTGGAGAGCCCAAGGTCGAGGATCTTGGCAACTCCCGTCTGCGTGAGGAGGATGTTGCCGGGCTTGATGTCCCGGTGGACGATCCCCTTCGCGTGGGCGTGGCCGAGGCCGCGCGCGGCCTGGAGGACGATGTCTCCGGCCTGCGCGTGCGGGAGGGTCCCGAGCGCGGCGAGCATCTTGTCGAGCGGGGTGCCCTCGCAATACTCCATCACGTAGAAGGGGTAGCCGAGGTCTTCGCCCGCCTCGAAGCCCGCGACGATGTTGTCGTGCCGGAGCGCGATGAGGGCCTCGGCCTCCCGCTTGAAGCGCCGGACGAGCTCCTCGTTGCCGGAGTACTGGCGGGGGAGCACCTTGACGGCGACCTTCCTCCCGGCCCGGGTGTCCTCGGCGAGGTAGACGGCGCCCATGCCGCCCTCCCCGACCTTCTTGAGGAGCCTGTAGTGGAGGAGCATCTGCCCGCCCTCCTGCTGCGTGCGGGCGCGCTGCTCCACGTTCTCCTTCTGGGCGGCCGTGAGGATGCCCAGCTTCAGCAGGACCTCCACGAGGGGCGTGGCCGAGCCCGCCGAGGCGGTGCGCGCCTGCTCCTGGAGGGCCTGCTGGAGCTGCGACGGCGTGGCCATGCCGGTGGTGGTCACGTGGCGGGCCACGGCCAGATCGAGTGCGTCGTTGGACATGGCCCTACTTCAGGTAGACCAGTCCCAGCGCATCGAGGTCGGAGCCCGTGCGTCCGTGGATGCCCACGACGGGGGCTCCGGTGCCGACCAGGCGTTTCTCGGCGCCGCCGCTCGCGGCCCCGAACCACTCGCTCTCGTAGACGTCCTTCGGGTCGAGGACTTTGCCGGAGATCTTCATGAAGACGACCTTCATCGCGGTCATCCGCTCGCCGCCGCGGGCCACGAGGCCGGCCACGGCGTACCCGGGCCGGGCCACGACCTCCCTCAGGTCGGGTTCCAGCCCGCCGTGGACTTCGCCTTCGAAGCGGCCGCCCGAACCCTGGAAAACCGGCTGAACCGAGCGGATGAACGCCGCGCCGGGCGTCAGGGAGAGCTTGAATCCCGTGAGAAAGTTCCCCGCCTTCTGCGCCTCCTCGAACTCATCTCCGCCCGGGCCGCCCACGAGCTCCGTTTTCGTGGCTTCCCCGGGCTCGCGGGCGACGGGCGCCGCCCCGCCGCCCCCCACCCTCCACGCCTCGATCCCCGAGAAATGGGCCGTGCCCTTGGCGGCCAGGACATCGATCGAGCCGTCCGCCACCTCCACGGACCAGGGCCCGTGCCGCGCCCAGTCGCCCGCCGCCAGGGGGCGGAATCCGCTCACCAAGGTCTTCCCCTTCAGAAGCAGGTCGAAGGCCTGGGGCTCCTCCCGGGCCCACGTCGTCAGGTAGACGAGGTAGGTCCCCGGCGGAATCGCGGTGAGCGTCACGCGCGTGCCCTCGCGGCTCGAGATGCAGGAACGGATCATGGACGCGCGATCCGGGTCGGCGGGCGGCCGAAGGTCGGCCCCCTGGCGCTCGAAGCCGGCGCCGGTCTTCGTGTATTCCTTCGCGTCGCGTCCCTCCCAACGCTGGTCGTCGATCGTGACTGCCGGTCCGTTCAGGTTGATCCCGCGGTAGAACCCGATCTCGCCCACGCGGAGGACGACCGGCGCCGAGAGGGCCACGGCGCCCGTCTTGTCCAGGGCGCGCAGGGTCAGGGGATGGTTGCCCACGGGGACATTCGACCAGGTGTACGTGGGGGTCCCGCCGGCCATCCGCAGGTCGCTCAGCTTGGTCGAGCCGAGGAACACTTCCGCGCGCGCCAGCGTGCCTCCGTGGAAGCCGGCCGTCACGACCACGGGGCTCCCGGGGGCGACCGTGGCGCCCGGGGCCGGCGTGACGAACTCCACCGAGAAGCGGCGCGCGCCTGGGGTCCAGAGGGAGAGACGGTTCCCAGGGATGGGTCGCTCCTCGGCGCCCCCGGGCAGGGTCCACCCCACGGCGAGGTGGTCGCCGCCGCCGCCCTCCTTCACGAGGGCCTCGATGTAGTAGCGCCGCCCCTTCTGGAGAAGGATGGGCGGAGACTTCTGGTCGGCGTGGGTGGTCCAGGCGCGCGGGCCCACGGCTCCCGTGTGGCCGGCAATCCGCTTCTTGGAGGCCGGGTCGTCGTCCGGGCTCAGGGAGAGCTCCGTGTCGTCGTCGCCCGCGATCCAGAAGACGTACTCCCCCGTGGCGGGAGGATGGACGAAGCCGCGCACCCGGGTCCCGAAGTTGTCGGCGAAATCCCTGGGCGTCTCGAAGAGGTCGAGCAGGTCCTTCCCGGAGGGGCGGTTCGGGTAATTCGGGTTGTCCTTGAGCGCCTGAACCTTCGTGTCGGGGATGTCGAACCACCACTCGCGGAGGATTTTCCCCGTCCGGGCCGCGCCTTCGCCGGCCGCGCCCTCCGACAGGCCGGGACGGAGGCGCGCCATCTCGTCCATCTCGGATTCCCGGGGAGGCGCCTTCCGCGTCTGGCTGAGCAGCACGAAGGCCACCGAGTAGCCTTCCTGGTCCGAAATCACGCGGAGAACCTTCTCGCCCGCCTGGGCGTACTTCGGAAGGGTGAGCGGCACCCACTCCCAGCGCACGGGCTCCTTGGGGCCGCCGTGCATGACGTGGAACTTTTTGAGGGAGGAATGGGTCAAGGTCACCGGGACGGTCGCGGCGGACCCGGGCTCGGCCTGGCCGGGGAACTCCGTCCCCTGGAGGTGAAACGAGAACGTCTCCTGGCAGCAGCCTCCCGCAAAGACCCACGCTTTGTACTCGGCGCCCGCGAGACACGAGAACTTGAGCTCGAGGTAGTGGGCGATCCGCTTCGCCTTGTCCGTGACGTTGTCCTCCATCGTCCAGGCGGCCTCGCCCTTGGGATGGCGGGCGAAGCGGAAGAAGCCGTTGGCGTCCATGTCGGCCGGGCCGAAGAAGTACTCCTTCCCGGCGTCGGCGCGGCCCTCGATCGAGGCGCGGTTCCGCCGCACGAAGGACGTGTCGGCCAGCTCGCCCTGGAGCTTCGCGTACTTCGGGACGGCGGAGACGCGGGTGGAGTAGGCGCGGTACCCGGCCTCCGCTTCGTGGAAGAGCTTGCGCGCTTCGCTCTCCGGCGCGTCGGCCGAGCCGCGTCGAGCCGAGAAGGCGGCGTATTTCGCCGGGAGGGCCGCGGCTTTGTGCCTCCCGGCGCCGGCTTCGTCCCCCTCGAGGAGGCACGCGATCGCGGCGGCGCGGGCGTCGGTCTCCTTCTTCGCGGGGCGCGCCAGGAAGAGATCCGCGAGGGACGCCGCGGTGATCTCCCCGAGCTCCACGAACGCCGTCCCCTTCTCCGCTCGGACCTCGAGGCGCGAGGGCTCCGCGCGCACGACCGGCTCGTCCAGGGCGCGGGCATTCCCGTTCTCGTCCAGCACCTGCGCGGCTAGGTTGTGGCCGCGCGGCCACTTCTGGAGGGCCTGGAGCGCCTCCGCATGAAGGGTCGCGGCGAGCTTGAGGTCTTCGAGGTCGGCGGCCGCCTCGGTTTTGAGGACGGGTTCCTGGATCGCGGGGAGGGCGCCCTCGAGTTCTTTGATCGCCTCGGCGAAGGCGCGCCCGGCGGCGAAGGTTGCGGCCTTCTCCCATCGGAGATCGTA
>JAHFOZ010000236.1 GCA_023261405.1 Planctomycetota bacterium | reverse complement strand
CGAAGTTCTTCACGCCGCCCTTGGGCTCCTTCCCACCCGTGGAGACGTCCTTGGGCAGCGGGATTTCCTTCACGAACTCCGAGGGGTTTCCGTAAGACCACTGCCCGTTCGCGCATTGATTGTCCACCAGGTGTTGCGCGCACTGGGCGATCTTCTGCTGATACTTCGCGCGGTCGAGCTCCTCGAGGATCATCGCCTGGAGGACCGCCTCGTAGGTGCGCTCGATCGGCGCCTCGAGCATCCTCTTCAGCATCTCCTGGAGCTTCGGGTCCGAGTCCGGAACTCCCGCATGGACGAACGTGAGGAGGACGATCTCCTCGGTGTCGTCCAGCTTGGCGAAGCTCACGCCCGGCGTCTTCGCCGTGCGCAGGAACTCCACGCCCTTCCGGATGGCCTCGTCGACGCCCGGGACCTGGAGGAGCAGGGCCAGCGCGAGCGCGCTCATCGCTTCACCTCGATGGGCCGGGTGGACCGCGTCAGGAAGAGGATCGCATAGCAGGTGTCCCACACCGGGTTGCAGCGCCGGATGCCGCTGCCCCAGGAACCGTCGGGCTTCTGCGCGGAGAGGAGCTCCCGGGCCCCCTCGTTCCACCAGTCGCGCGTGCCGAGGAGCGTCGCGTCCTGCAGCGCGGCGGCGCGCTCGAGGGCCCAGAGGTAGTAGTAGTACTCGGTCATCGGGTTCGGGGTGTCGGAGACCATCTCCTTCGCCATGAGCTCCTCCACCGGCCCGTAGTTCTCGTTGATCGTGAAGTGGTAGGAGAGCCAGTTCATGCCGGAGGCGACCACGGGGTCCTGCCTCCAATCGCGGCCCAGGAGGGCGTCGGCGATCACGGCGGCCGCGACGCCCCCCGCGGTCATGGAGCCGTAGGGGCGATGCGGGTCCTCCTCGCGCGTGTAGCACCAGCCTTTCCGGTCGGCGCCGAACTGGGTGTCGAGGTCCGCCCGCTGGCTCGCCCCCCACCAGCGGCTCGCGCGTTCGAGGGTCTCGCGGGGGATCGCTATCCCCGCCTCGACGCAGGCGCGGAGCCCGAGGACGGCGAACTGGCTGCAGGAGTTGTTCCCGGTGGCCGGGCCGTCGCGGGACTTCGTCACGAGGTCCCCGGCGGGCGCGGCGGCGCTGGCCTCGCCATAGCCCCACTGTCCGTTCGCGCACTGGTTGTCCACGAGGAACTGCGCGCACTCGGCGATCCGGCTGCGATACTTCGCGGCATCGAGTTCCCGGAGCGCCACGGCATGGAGCGAGACGCAGTAGGTTCGCTGGAGTTTCGAGGCGAGCATCTTCCGGAGATGCTCATCGACTCGGGGATCGCTCACGGGGACGCCGGCCTTGAGGAAGGTGGTGAGAACGAGCTCGTCCGAGCCCATGGGGCCGTTCCACCCCGAGACCGGAGGCTTGGCCTTCATCACATAAACCAGCCCCTTCTGGACAGCCTCTTGCACGCGGGCCTCGCCCGCCACGGGGCGCGCCTCGAAGAGGTCCATCCCGCGGCAAGCCACGGCGTACTGGCCGGCGACCACATCGACGCTGACCCAGTCCGCGCGACGCTCGAAGCGGACATGTCCCTTCTTCACTTCGAGGCGGGTCCCGGCGGGCTCCGCGTGAAGGGTGATCGCGTCGCCCAGGAGCCGGACCTCCCCGTGTTCGGTCCGGACACGGAGCATCGCCTTCTCCGTGGAAAGATCCCCGTGTTCGAGACGGACCCCATCCTCCTGGAGGCGGATGGAGGATCCCTTCCCCACGACGACCTTTCCGCCATTCCGGAAAAAGAGGTGGACATCGTCATCCACTTCGAGGCGGCCCCCGGCAGGAATCCCATCATTCAGGCTGACGGGATTCCCGTCCAGTCGGGCCACCCCGGAAATCTGGACGACCTGCGCAACGTGATTGAGCGCCGGATAGGAGGTGAACACTCCGAGGCGCCTGCCGGGATATAAAGCCACAAGCATGAGCAGGACTCCCGCGGCGAGACCTGCGACCCAGAATACCCGGCGCGTGCGGCGCGCGGGCAGACCCGCCATGACCCGCCCCACCAGGGCGTCCTTGTCGGCGCCCCCGCGGAGCGCGGCGAGCACCTTCCGGTCGAGCCCCTCGGGGGCGGCGGCGTGCGCCCGGGCCAGGAGCCCCGCGAGGGCCACGTCCTTGAGGAGTCGTGCGCGAAGCTCGGCAGACGCCTCGAGCGCCGACGCAAGTTCGCGGGCCTCGTCCTCCGTGAGGCTGCCTTCGAGGTGCCGTTCGGCCAGGGCGTGGAGGCGGTCGTCGGTCATTCGAGGGCCGCCTGCTCGATGCAGGACCGAAGAGTCTCGCGAATGCGGAAGAGCGTCGTGGCCACCCAGGAGGCGGACTGACCGACCCTGGAAGCAATCTCCTCGACCTTGAGCCGCTTCTCGTAGCGGTCGGCGACGAGGGCGAGGGCGTGCTTCTCGAGCCCCTCCATGCAGCGGCGGAGATGGAGCAGGGCGTCCGTGTCTGGTCCCAGATCCTCCTCGATCGCGGCCGTGAGGAGCTGCTGCCTGACGGCCTGCTGGTAGCCTTGGCGGTTGGCGCGGTCGCGCACGGCGCGCTTGAGCTCGGCGAGGATCATGAACCTGCAGATCGTCCGGAGCCAGACCCCGAAATCCTTCTCCGGACGGCAGTCCTTGAGCTGCTCGTAGGCGCGGATGAAGGTCTGCTGGACGACCTCGTCGACCAGGGCCGGATCGGGCAGCCGGAAGGCGGCGTAAGCGAGAAGCATCTCCTGGTGCTCGCGGACGACGTCCCCGTAGGCGTCGCGGTCGCCGGCGAGGACTCGACGGAGAGATTCCATGCTCCAACTATAAGCCCCGCGACCCGGCCCATTACCCCGAATCCGGAAAGAATCGCGCCCGCCCCGGTCCCCATATATAGTGAGAAGCTGGAATGCGCTCCCTGCTCGTCCTGACGATCGCCCTTGGCGCCTGCGCCGCCCCTGGCCAGGACGGGTCCGCCGGAGGCCCCCTCTCCCTCCACCCGGACAACCCGCGCGTCTTCTCCTGGCGCGGCAGGCCCACCCTCCTCATCACCTCCGCCGAGCATTACGGCGCGGTCCTCAACCTCGACTTCGACTACGCCGCCTATCTCAAGACCCTCCAGGCCGACGGGATGAACCACACCCGGCTCTTCGCCGGCACCTACCGGGAAATCCCCGGCTCATTCGGAATCACCGACAACACCCTCGCCCCCCATCCCGGACGCTATGTCTGCCCGTGGGCGCGCAGCGAGACCCCCGGCTACGCGCAGGGCGGGAACAAGTTCGATCTCTCGAAGTGGGACGAGGCCTACTTCGCGCGGTTGAAGGGCTTCCTCCAGCTGGCCGATCGCTGCGGCGTGGTCATCGAGCTGAACCTCTGGTGCCCCAATTACGACGAGAACCTCTGGAGGGCCTCGCCGATGCATGCCGCGAACAACGTGAACGGGGCGGGCGCCTGCGGACGCGAGGAGGTCTACACGCTCAAACACAAGGACCTGCTCGAGATCCAGGAGCGCTGCACCCGGAAGCTCGTCCAGGAGCTCAACGCCTTCGACAACCTCTTCTACGAGGTGTGCAATGAGCCGTACTTCGCCGGCGTGACCCTGGAGTGGCAGCACCGCATCGTGGATGTCATCCACGACACCGAGAAGGCCCTCCCGAAAAAACACCTCGTCTCGATGAACATCGCCAACGGCCGCGCGAAGGTCGAGAAGCCCCACCCCGGCGTCTCGATCTTCAACTTCCACTACTGCGTCCCTCCCGACGTCGTCGCCATGAACTGGGGGCTCCGCAAACCGATCGGCGAGAACGAGACGGGCTTCCGCGGGAAGGACGACGTCCTCTACCGCACCGAGGCCTGGGAGTTCATCCTGGCCGGCGGCGCGCTCTACAACAACCTCGACTACTCCTTCACCGCGAAGAACGCCACGGGGACCTTCCTCGACTACAAATCTCCCGGAGGCGGCAGCCCCGCGCTGCGGAAGCAGCTCCGCATCCTCAAGGACTTCATGGAAGCATTCGACTTCGTCCGCATGGCGCCCGACGCCACGATCGTCCGGAAGGTGGACGCCGGGCTGGGCGTCCGCGCGCTCTCGGAGCCCGGCCGCCAGGTCGCGCTCTATCTCCACCAACCGCTGCCCGCCAAGGGCCCCCTCCGGCGAGAGAGGAAAGAAATCCGCGCCTCGCTCGCCTTCGAGCTCCCGGCCGGCGCCTGGCGCCTCCGCTGGGTGGACACGAAGACGGGCGAAGCCGCAGGCACGGAGGACTTCTCCCATGCGGGAGGAGAGAAGACGCTGGAGTCCCCCGCCTTCAGCGAGGATCTCGCGCTGTCCGTGGTGCGCCGATGAGACTCTCCGCGCTCCTCCTGCTGCTCCTGGCCGCCGCGCCCCAAGAATCTGCAAAGAGCGGCCTGAACGTCGTGGTCCTCCTGGCCGACGACCTGGGCTACGGCGACCTCGGCTGCACGGGCCATCCCATGATCAAGACGCCGAACCTGGACCGCTTCGCGGCATCGGCTGCGACGTTCACCCACGGCTGCGCGGCGATGCCTGTCTGCTCCCCCTCCCGCGCCGCGCTCCTCACCGGCCGCAACCCCAACCGCTACGGCATCCGCGACTGGATCCCGCCCAACTCCGGCATCTTCCTCCCCCGGGAGGAGCTCACGGCGGCCCGGCTCCTCAAGGACGCCGGCTACGCGACCGCCCACTTCGGGAAGTGGCACCTCAACTCGAAGATGGACGGTTCCGAGCCCACGCCCGCCGACCACGGGTTCGACACGTGGCTCGCCACGCAGAACAACGCCGCCCCCAGCCACCGCAACCCGGTGAACTTCCTCCGCGACGGCAAGCGCGTCGGGAAGCTCGAGGGATACTCCTGCGGGATCCTGGCGGACGAGGCGCTGCGCTGGCTCAAGGAGGGACGCGACCCGAAGAAGCCCTTCTTCCTCAACGTCTGGTTCCACGAGCCCCACGAGCCGATCGACTCCCCGGACGACCTGGTCGCGCAGTACCCGCTGGCCGTGAAGCCCGGCCAGGCCCTGCACCACGCGAACGTCGCGAACCTCGACCGGGCCGCGGGGCGCATCCTCGCGGCGCTCGACGAGCTCAAGCTCGCGGAGGGGACCGTGGTCCTCTTCACCTCGGACAACGGGCCCGAGACGCTCAACCGCTACAAGGGGTCGCACCGCTCGCACGGCTCGCCCGGGCCGTTCCGGGGGATGAAGCTCCATGTCACCGAGGGAGGCTTCCGCGTCCCCTTCCTCCTCCGCTGGCCCGGCCGCACCAGGCCCGGCCAGACCTGCGCGGAGCCCGCCGTCGGCACGGACCTGCTGCCGACCTTGTGCGACGCGCTGGGCCTGAAGCCGCCGGCCGGCCGCGCGCTCGACGGCGCAAGCCTCCTCCCGGCGCTCGAGGGGAAGACCGTGGCCCGTGCCGTCCCTCTCTACTGGCAGTACGACAAGGCGATCAGCACGCCGTGGACGCTCGCCCTGCGCGAGGGCCCGTGGAAGCTCCTCTCGAACGCGGCGCTCGACCGCTTCGAGCTCTACGACCTGGTGAAGGACCCCTCCGAGACCCGGGACCTCGCCGCGGAACATCCGGAGCGCGCGCGGGAGATGGCGGAGAGCTTGCGGGCGCGCCATCGCGAGATCAACGTGCCCAGGTGACCCCGTCCTTGACCCTTCCGGCGCGAAGGACTATCCTCGTCCACGATGAAAAGAGCAAGACCCATCAAGCTTCTTGATGGGGAGATGTCGCTCCGGATCGAGTGGCTGCGCTCGTTCCTGGCGGTCACGGAGACGGGCGGTTTCACCCGCGCCGCGCGGACCCTGCGCCTGAGCCAGCCCGCCGTCTCCACCCACGTCCGCGAGTTCGAGAAGAGCCTGGGCACGCGCCTCTTCGAGCACGTGGGCGGGACGATCCACCTCACCCGCTCCGGCGAGGCCGTGGCGCGGGAATCGCGCCGCATCCTCGAGGACGTGCGCGAGCTCAAGCTCGCCGCCCAGGAGTCCGAGGGCGGCGTGCAGGGAGTCCTCAAGATCGGCGCGAGCACCACGCCCGGCAATTACCTCCTCCCCGTCCTCCTCGGGAAGTTCGAGCGGGAGTACCCGTCCGCGCGCGCCGCCCTCACGATCGGAAACAGCGGGAAGATCATGGACCTCCTGCGGGTAAACGAGGTCGATCTCGGCGTGGTGGGCCTCGAGCCCGACCCCGAGGAGTTCGTCTCCAAGCCCTTCGTGAGGGACGAGATCGTCCTCTTCGCCGCGGTGGACCATCCGCTCGCGAAGAAGGGGCGCGCGGCCTGGAAGGACCTCGCTGGGGAGCGCTTCCTCCTCCGCGAGCGCGAGTCGGCCACGCGGAAGCTCTTCGAGGTCTGGTTCGGGAAGCGCCGCCTGGAGCCCCAGGTGATGGAGCTCGGCTGCCCCGAGACGATCAAGCGCGCTGTGGCGGCCGGGCTGGGCGTGGGGGTCCTCTCCCGGCACTCGATCAAATGGGAGGTCGCGCAGGGACGCCTCGCGGAGCTGCGGATCCCCGACCTCCCCATCCAGCGCTGGCTCTACGTGGTCCACCACCGGCGCAAGCACCTCTCCACCGGCCTGCGCGCGCTCCTGGACATCCTCCTCCGCGAGCCGCGGCCGGCCTAGAGCCGATATTCCATCGACTCGCGGGGTCGGCCCGCAGGCGGCGGCTCATTGCAGTCGCCCCCTGATCCCGCACGCCGTGGCGGCCCGATCGGGCGGGTGGGCCCCGCGCTTGCGGGTCCCTGGCGGTTGCCTGCAGCGCGGCGGCCCAGCGGTCCCATGATAGGACCTATTATTACACATCATCGGAGGGTGGCGCCGGGCGGGGCCATGTTACGAAACGTAACGCGGACCGGTGGCCGTGCGCGACCCTCCGCTGGGAAGGTCTTTGGCACGCCGCTTGCGAATCCCGGAGCGTGGGGCTTAGCTCGGCGTACCGGCGGAGAGAGCCGGAGAAGTCGGTCCTGTGGAATCTGGTCAATGGGAACCTGAACACCTTCCTCGCGGCGGCGGACGCGAGGGCGCGGGACGGCCAGGGCCTGCCGGTCTATGTCCGCAACGCCTTCGACGAGTACCTCCGCTGCGGTATTCTCCAGCACGGCTTCGCCCGGTTCTTGTGCCCGGGCTGCGGCCACGAGATCGTGGTGGCCTTCAGCTGAAAGCAGCGGGGGATCTGCCCTTCGTGCGAGGGCCGCCGGATGTCGGACGTCGCGGCCCATCTGGTCGATTTCGTCCTTCCCCATGCTCCGACGCGCCAGTGGGTGCTCTCGATGCCCCGCGCGATCCGGTTTCTGCTGGCCCGCGACGCCAAGCTCCTGGGAGGGGCGCACAAGATCTTCATCCAGGAGGTCTTCCGGGACCTGAGGCGCCGAAGCGGGGTAAAGCCGGCCGGGACGGCCAGGTGCGGGGCGGTCACGGCGATACAGAGGTATGGTGGGGCGATCAATCTGAACGTCCATTTCCATTCGATGGTGCTGGACGGGGTCTACGTGGCCGACGGCCGGAGCGACGAGCTGCGCTTCATGCCACTCAATCCCCCCTCGCAGGAGGACCTGGACCGGGTGTTGGAGCGGGTGGTCAAGCGGATCGGGGACTTCCTGGCCAGGAAGGGATATGCGGGCTTCGGGGACCCCGGCGGGGACGGGTTCGAGGATCAAGACCTGCTGGCCTGGGTGCAGGCGGCGTCGATCCGGGAATGGACGACCCTCTCGGATCCCCCCCACAAGGTGGACGTGATCGGGAGGCGCGGGCCGGGGGAGGGGCCGGACTGGGTGGAGAAGCCCTTCACGGCGGAGAACGGGAGCTGGAGCCTGCACGCGGGGGTGCGGATCCGGAAGGGCGACCGCAAGGGTTTGGAGCAGTTGTGCAGGTATTTGCTTCGCCCGCCCTTCGCGGAGGAGCGCCTGGAGCGGCTGCCGGACGGCCGGGTGCTCTACCGGTTCCGCCGGCCGCGGGTGGACGGGAGCACCCATCTCATCCTTGAGCCGGTCGAACTGCTCGAGAAGCTCGCGGCGCTGATTCCCCCGCCCCGGGCCCACTTGGTGTCATTAGCCGGGCTATAGTGCGCCACGTGTAGCCGGGTTTACTGCACCACCCATGTGCGGGTTTGGTGCACCACTGATGTTCGGGTCAATGTGCACCACCGGTGTGCGGGTGATAGT
>JAHFOZ010000235.1 GCA_023261405.1 Planctomycetota bacterium | reverse complement strand
GCTACGCGGTGTGGCTGCGTCACCTGGTGCTGGCCCTGGAGCACGGGCTTGCCGGGCATCCCCGCACGATCGCAGAGCTGGGGCCGGGCGCCTCCATCGGCGCGGGGCTGGCCGGGCTGACCGCCGCCGCGAGCGCCGACGTCGCGCTCGACGTGGAGCGCTATGCAAAACCGCGGGACAGCCTCCGCGTCCTTGACGAGCTCGTCTGTCTGGTCTCCGAGCGGAGCCGGATTCCCGATTCCGACGAGTTTCCGGACCTGAAGCCCAGGCTCGAGAGCTACGACTTCCCCCATGCGCAGCTCACCCCGGACCTCCTGAAGGCGGCTCTTGCCCCCGCGCGGATTGGGAGGATCCGGGATGCGGTCGAGGGGAAGGGCGGCGCCGTCGACGGGACGGGCCCCGTCGAGTACATCGCCCCCTGGGACGATCCCGCGGTGATCCGTCCCGCCTCCGTCGAATTCCTGTTCTCGCAGGCGGTCCTGGAGCATATCGACGACCTGGAGGGGGCGTATCGGGCGTTCACCCGATGGCTGAAGCCGGGCGCGTTTATGAGCCACCAGATCGACTTCAAGTCCCATCGGAATGCTTCGGGATGGGACGGGCACTGGACCTGCTCCGATTCGCTGTGGAAGCTGATCCGGGGCCGCAGGAAGTGGCTGATCAATCGCGAGCCCTACTCGATCCATCGGAGGCTGCATGAGCGCTCCGGTTTCGAGGTCGCGTTCGAGCAGAAGGCGCCCCTCCCTTCGGGGATCCGGCGCCAGCAGCTGGCCCCGAGATTCTCCACCCTTTCGGAGGAGGACCTGACCACCAGCGGGGCCTTCGTCCTGGCGCGATTCCGGGGAACAGGTCCGTAAGGCCATGGAGGCGCGCGCGGGCCATGGCCCGGGCCCGGCCGTCCTGGTGACCGGGGCGACCGGCGTGGTGGGCCCCGCATTGATCCGCGAGCTGGCGGCCCGGGGCTACCGGGTGCGCGCCCTGGTGCGCCGGAGCCCGCCGGCCGGCATCCTTCCCGAGACCACGATCCTGGTCCCTGGGGATCTCGACGATCGCTGCGCGCTTTCCTCGGCCGTGAAGGGGGCGGACGTCGTCGTTCACCTGGCCGCGATGCTTCACCGGTACGATCCGCCCCCGGAGCTGAGGCGGGAAATCTGGCGGGTGAACGTGGAGGGGACCCGGAATCTCGCCCGGGCGGCGGCGGGCGCGGCCGTCTCCCGCCTGGTGCTGTTCAGTTCCATCAGCGTGTACGGGCCGGGCGATGGACGGTCCGTTCGCGACGAGAGCTCGCCGCTGAATCCGGACGGCTGGTATGCGGAATCCAAGGTCGAAGCGGAACGCGAGGCGCTTGCGGTCGGTCCCGCAGTCGTGCTCCGGATGGCCGCGATCCATGGTCCCGGGATGCGGGGGAACTACGTGCGGCTGATGCGGGCGATGGCTCGCGGCGTCCTTCCGCTGCTGGGGGATGGCAGGAACCGGCGGACCCTGGTCCATCTCCAGGACGCATGCCGCGCCGCCCTCCTGGCCGCGGAGAGCGACCGCGCCGGAGGCCGCGTCTTCAACGTGAGCGACGGGTCCACTCCGACGCTCCTGGAAATCGTCGCTGCGATCCGCGCCGCAATGGGTCGGCCCGTCCGCGTCTTCCGCGTCCACCCGGCTCCCGTGAGGGCGGCCGCCGGGTTGCTCGAGGGGGCCTCCCGTCTTCTCGGCCTCCGTTCTCCCTTCTCCTGGAAGCTGGTGGACAAGCTGACGGAGGACGTGGCTGTCGACTCAAGCCTGATCCGCCGGGAGCTGGGGTTCCGGCCGTCGTTCGACCTGATGCGGGGCTGGCGCGACACCGTCGCGGCGCACTCCCTCGGGGGTCCCGGGTAAGTCCGGCGGGAGCGCGAGCTTGCCGGTGGAGTGCGCACGGGATATGCTACGCATCCGCGATCCCGATGATACACCTGATGGACTCGCCCCCGCGCCCGCCGGACGGCGGATTCCCCCCCTTCCTCCTGGCGGTCGCCGGGGTGTCATCGTTCCTGCTTGCCGCCCTCGGGGTCGGGCTCATGCGCCGTCTTGCCCGGCGCCGGAAGATTCTGGATCAGCCCACCCCGCGCAGCCTTCATTCGCGGCCCACGCCCCGGGGGGGAGGGCTCGTGATCGTCGTCCTCGCCCTGGTGGCGGTGCCCGCCTTCAGCGCTTTCCTGCCCGCCGTGCGCTGGACCCCCGTGATCGCCTATGTCATCGGGACGGCCCTCATGGCGGGGATCAGCTGGCTGGACGACCTGTATTCGCTCTCCCCATGGACCCGCCTGGGGGTGCATGGCGTTGCGTCGACGATCGTCGTCGCGGGGTGCGGGGCGGGTCCGGCCATCGCCGTTCCGATCCTGGGGGAGCTGTTCTTGGGCTGGGCCGCGTATCCCCTGGCGGTCCTCTGGCTGGTGGCGGTGTCGAACGCGTTCAACTTCATGGACGGCATCGACGGGATGGCGGGCCTGCAGGCTCTGGTCGCCGCGACCGCGTGGGGCGCGGTGGGTGTCCATCTCAGCCTTCCCCTGGCGGCCGGCCTGGGGGTCGTCCTCGCGGGTGCCA
Organism: Planctomycetota bacterium; assembly: GCA_023261405.1. Taxonomy (GTDB): domain Bacteria; phylum Planctomycetota; class MHYJ01; order MHYJ01; family JACPRB01; genus JACQFK01. Next base: position 5,600 of record JAHFOZ010000235.1, on the reverse strand, counting down.
GCCTCGGCTTCCTGGTGCACAACTGGTCGCCGGCCCGGATCTTCATGGGTGACGTCGGGAGCGTCTTCCTGGGGTTCTCACTCGGTGCGGTTCCCTTTCTCGCCGCCGCCGGGACGGGGCCGGGATCCGGCCGGACGGGCACCCTTCCCCTGCTGGCGGTGGCGTTCCTGTGGCCGTTCATCTGTGACACCGGCTTCACCCTGCTCCGCCGCGCGATCCGCGGGGAGAACGTGCTCCAGGCCCACCGTTCGCATCTATACCAGAGGCTCGTCCTCGCGGGGCACAGCCATCGTGCGGTCGCCGTGTTCTATGGAGGACTCGCCGTGCTCGGGGCGCTTTGCGGGTTAGCGTGGTTGCTGCTAGGCTGGGATGCTGCGCCAGTCGCTGGAACGGTCGGTCTCGGAGCTGTTCTGTGGGGTTCGGTCCGCTGGAGGGAGAGGGTGATGCGAGCGGGACAGAAACGTTGAGTCCCATTGCCGATGAGGCTCTTCCGGCGCCTGGGAGGCTGCGTGCTGCTCGCGACCCGGGGGGTGATCCGTCTCGCCGGAGCTGCTCGAGGCGGGGTCAGACGGGCCGGCCGCCGACCAAGGCGAGGATGCGGGCGGCCAGGGCCCGCGAGTCGATGCCCGCGGAGGACGCCAGGTCCCTGAGAGTCTCGATCTCGGCGACGGTGGGCCGGGACCCTTCCGCGGTGCGGATGCAGAAGACCTGGGAGTGGGCCGTCGGTTCCCGGCTTTCGGAGTCCGCGACGAGATCTTCGGAAATCTTTTCCCCAGGCCGGACGCCGGTGAACTCGATCTTGACGTCCACGTGGGGGACAAGGCCGGAGAGACGGATCAGGTCTTCCGCGAGGTCCACGATCCTCACCGGTTCGCCCATGTCCAGCATGAGGGTCTCGCCGCCCCTCCCGAGCACGGCCGCCTGGAGGACCAGCTGAACGGCCTCCGGGATCGTCATGAAGTAACGGCGCATCTCCGGGTGCGTGACGGTCAGTGGCCCTCCGTGGTCGAGCTGGGCCTTGAACACCCGGAGAACGCTCCCGTTGCTGCCGAGGACGTTGCCGAAGCGGACCGACACGAACCGTGTCCCCCGTCCCTCGTTCAGGTCCCGCACCACCGCCTCCGCCATGCGCTTGGTCGCCCCCATGACGCTCGAAGGCTGCACGGCCTTGTCCGTCGAAATGAGGACGAAGGCGCCCGAGCCTGCGCGCTTTGCCGCCTCGGCGACGAGCTTCGTCCCGCCCACGTTCACGCGGAGCGCCTCGCGAGGGTGGCTTTCCAGCATTGGGACGTGCTTGAGCGCCGCCGCGTGGAAAGTCACCTGGGGCCGGTGGCTGGAGAAGAGGGCCTCGAGGCGGTCCCGGTCGGTCACGTCCCCCAATTCCGGCACGAGCGCTCCCGAGGCGACCCGGGGAGCGAGCTCCAGCGCGAGGTCGTGCAGGGGAGTCTCCGCGCAGTCGACCGCCACGAGACGGGCCGGATGGTAGTCCAGGATCTGCCGGCAAAGCTCCGAACCGATGCTCCCCGCCGCGCCGGTGACCAGCACGGTCTTTCCCCGGATGAAGCCGGAGATCGCCTGGTCGTCGAGCTTGATGGGGCTTCGCCGGAGGAGGTCTTCGATGGAGACCGGACGGAGGGGGGGGAGCATGTCAGGCGCGCCGGCCGGCCTCCTCGAGGGCGGCAGGACCTTGACGTCCAGGCCCGCTTTCAACAGCCGTTCCACGATGCGTCTCATCACCGGTCCTCCCGCGCTGGGGACGGCGACGAACGCCTTGCGGATCCCGTGGCGATGGGCGATCTCTCCGATGTCGTCCGTCCGTCCCAGCACCGGCACTCCGCGGAGCGAACGCCCCTGCTTGTCGGGGGCGTCGTCGATGAATCCCGCAACCCGGACGCCGCCCGCCGGGTGGCGCTGCAGATCGCGGAAGAGCGCCTCGCCCGCGTCCCCCGCGCCGACGATCACGACGGGCTCGGCCCGGGGGCTCACCCGGGTCACGAAGCCGCCGGCCTCCCGGAGATGGCGGAGGAAGACGTAGAGGCCGGCGACCGCCAGAAACGTGAGAATCCCGTCCAGCAGGACCACGCTGCGGGGCGTGAGGAAACTTCGCCAGAGGAGGAAATTGACGCCTACGATGCCTGCGGAGGCGATGACCGTCGCGCGCAGGATGCGGAAGAGGTCCCGCATTCCCACGTACGCCCAGAGGATGCGGAAGATGCCGCCGAAGTAGAACACGATGATCTTGATCAGAAGGACGAAGGGGATCGCGCAGATCATGAATCCGGCTTCTTTCGCGGGTACGCTGAACTCGAAGCGCAGCTGGAAGGAGAGGACGAACGCGGCGGCGAAGATCACGAGGGTGGCTGCCACCACGATGAGGTGGGGCCGGTTCCGGGTCACGCGGCGGGCGAGGGCGGTGAGGCCGGCGAGGGGGGGCAAGGGGTGCTGCACCGGGAGCGGGGGCGCTCCCTGGGCCGCGTCATTCTCAAGGGTCGCAGACATGTCGGTCTCGGGAAGGGACGTCCTCCTGGGCCCGGTCCGGAGGCGTCGGGACCGGGCGTCCCGGCTCGCTTATCGGCCCCCTCCCGTCCTCCGGCACCCCGTGCGGGAAGAGGTATTCTGCACCCGGCCTACGGGCAAGTCAATCCGTAAGTTCCCCGCCTGACCGTCTCATCGTTTCAATTCCACGGGCTTCTCCGATCGGGCGATGGCGGAGGAAGGAGTGCTCGGCCGCGGATTCCGGGCCAGGTCGAGGTAGACCTGGGAGTACTTCCGGGTGACCACCTCCAGCGTGAAGTTCTGCTCGATCCGGGTCCGGGCCTGCGCGCCCAGCCGGCGGCGGACCTCTGGACCGGCCTCGAGCAGGCTCAGCCAGGCGGCCGCCAGCGCCTCGGGCTGCCGGGGCGGGACGACCCGCCCGGTGTCTCCGAGCAGGTAGGCGGAGTCCCCCACGTCGGTCACGACGCAGGGAATCCCCGCAGCCATCGCCTCTCCGATGACGTTGGGGAATCCCTCGATCACCGAGGACAGGGTCACGAGGTCCAGGGCGGGGAGGATCCTCGAAACGTCGCGTCGCTGTCCCATCAGGACGAAGGAGCGTGCGAGGCCAGCCTCGCGGAGCCAGGAGACCAGCCGCGCGTTCTCCCACGTCACGTCCCTCCCGCAGAGGAGCATCCGCGCGCCGGGCCGGCTCATCAGGAGGATCCGGGCGGCCCGGAGCAGCGTCGGGTGGTCCTTGATGGGATCGAAGCGGGCGACGCAGCCGATGATCTCGGTCTCCGGCGGCAGGTCCAGCTCGACCCGCAGCCTGGCGCGCTCCTCGGGGCGGGGGCGGAATTCGTCGATGTTGAATCCGTTGGGGATGACGGTCGCCCGATCTCCGGCATATCCGAGCCTCTGGTGGTTGCGACGGCTCTCCTCGGAACAGAAGATGATCTTTCGGGGCAGGATCCGCGAGAGCAGGGAGCAGGCCCTCGCGGTCGCGATCGTGGTGAGCTTGTCCGTGCTGGAATCCGGATGGCCGTGGCGCACGCACCAGACGACCGGCGCCGGCCAGGCGATCCTCGCGGACAGGCCGCCGATCAGGTCGGCATGGTACATCCAGGTATGGATGAGGTCGGGTTTCCAGGCTCTCAGGCAACGGGCGACCCGGAAGAGGGCCCTGGGATCCGGGATGCCGCGGCTCAGGCCGAGCGCGTCGACCCGGACCCCGCGCTCCTGCATCAGCGGGCCCACGGCGCCGAGGGACGTCAACGAGAGCACCCTGGATTCGATGAGGCCGGGGTCCATGGCGGACAGGAGCTTGGAGAGCATGGATTCCGCCCCGCCTGCGCCCAGGCCGGAGATGATCTGGAGGACCTGGATCGGTCGGGAGGGGCGGTTCATTGGTCCGCGCTAACGCGCCGTCGGGACCCCGGGGCGGTCCCAGGCGGGCCTCGTCGGCTCCCCCCGCGCCCTGGCTGGAGACAGCCCTGCCGCCGCCGCCAGGCGTGACCAGAGGAAGTCGAACTGCATCCAGGCCAGGATGAACGCCAACTGCAGTCGGTGGCGGGGGCCCTGGAGTTCCGGGATCAGCGAATACAGGAGCATCGTACCGGCCAGGTATATCAGAGGGAACCGGCTGAGCGGCGAGGTCCGCCACAGGTGGATGGATCCCAGGAGCGCCGGGATCACCAGGATCCAATGGAGGATGGAGGGGAGCACCAGGTAGGAGTACGAGGGGTCGATGCTCCAGGGTTGAGGGCTCAGGGCGAAGCGGATGAGGTTGAACGAGAACTCCTCCGTGTAGATGAGGGCGCTGATCTCCGAGTCAATCCGGGAGCCGAAGTCGAGGAGGAGCAGGATCGGAAGGATCGGAAGCGTCAGGGTGACGAGAAGCCGTAGCCGGGCGGTCCTGTGGAACAGGGCCCAGACGACCGCGGTCGAGAGCAGGATGACCGGGACATAGTACCGGATCCAGAGCAGGAGGAATACGCATCCATAGAGCCCGAGGACTTTGGGGAGGGAGAAGCGAACCTGAAGGGAGATCAGGAGGAAAAGGGAGCCGGCGGTCAGGGTCATGACCAGGATGTCCTTGAGGTTGATGAAGGACGACCAGGCGACGACGTCCCAGTGCAGCATGAAGAACACGAAGAACGCCTTCCGGTAGGATGGTGCGAAGTTGCCATGCTTCAGGATCCCCTCCAGCAGGAGTCCCGCGACGAAGGTGAGCAGGATGTTCATGAAGACGGGCGAGTAGTAGTGGGGCCCGAAGAAGTACATGGCCGTCAGATTCCACCAGGAGTAGAGGAAGTGCGAGCCTCCGGCCAGGGCGCGGAGGTGGGAGAACCCGTCGGGATCCAGGAGGACGGAGACCGGGGTGTAGCCCTGCTCAAGCAGGGCCTGCCCGTGGGAGATGTACCGGAAGTCGTCCAGGAAGGTCCAGGAGCCATCCCAGAACACGCTGAAATACACCAGCGGAACGGCGGCGCGGATCCCCGCCAGGATTACGGCGGAGGTCTTGGATACGACGCGGGCGGAAAGAACGCTGGAGATGAGCCAGGCCACCAGGGCGGTGGTCAGCAGTCCCGGAGTGAAAGCGGTTTCCATGGTCGGTGCGTCCCGGCGCCTCCCTGCTGGACGGTGGACGAGACTGCATAGATTAATGAGTCGCCTGCCCCCAGACAATAGTCATTCCAACGGCGGAACCTTCTGGGATAAGCTCGTGGGGAGCCATGCATCAGGACGGACAGGGATGCTGCCGGGGACTTCGGGGAAGGGGTCGGACCCGGTCGATCTGCCGGTCGGCCCGGCCTTTCCGGAATCCGGGGCATCGGTGTGGACTCGGGAAGGCCGCGGGGCCATGAGGGAACGCCTTCCCATCGACGACCTGGAGGAAGGGATCGTCGCGCGGCTGCGCGAGGCGCGCCGGCTCCTGCTCTCGGCGCCCACCGGGTCGGGCAAGTCGACGCAGGTGCCGCAGATGCTGCTGCGGCACGGGCTGCTCGGGGAGGGGGAGGCCGTGGTGCTCCAGCCGCGGCGGATCGCGGCGCGGCTTCTGGCGGCTCGCGTGTCGGAGGAGATGGGGACGGCGCTGGGCGGCCGGGTCGGCTACCAGGTGCGCT
>JAHFOZ010000234.1 GCA_023261405.1 Planctomycetota bacterium | reverse complement strand
TCACCTCGCGGAGCGACTGGACGAAGCCCTTGCCGTCGGTGTTCTCGCCGACCAGCTCGCCGCCACGGCGCACGATGCAGTTGACGGCGCCCATGAGCGCTGCCGACTCCCCGAGCCGGCCGAGGTGAGGGATGATCGCAACTTTGTGCGGGGTCGTGACGTTTCCGCCGCGGAAGCCCATCGCGCGCATCCCCCGGACCGCGTCGGCGAGGCGGTCGGGCTCGATCTCGAACTGGACGTAGCGCCAGTCCAACCCGTGGTGGCGGAACGCGGCCTCGATCATGTGCTGCGTCGGGTTCTCGGCGACCGGCTTCCCGAAAAGGGAGACCAGCTCGGGCTTGAAGTTCCAGGTCTTCCCCATGCTCAGGCCATCAGCTCCCGGATGACCTCTCCATGCACGTCCGTCAATCTCATGTCGCGGCCGCCGAAGCGGACGGTCAGGCGCTTGTGGTCGATGCCCAGGAGGTGGAGCATCGTGGCGTGCAGGTCGTACATCTCCAGCTTCCCCTGCACGACCTTGTAACCCCACTCGTCGGTCTCGCCGTACACGGAGCCCGCCTTCACGCCGCCGCCCGCCATCCAGACCGAGAACGCGTACTGGTTGTGGTCCCGTCCGTCGCTCCCCTGCGCGAAGGGGGTGCGGCCGAACTCGCCCGCCCAGAGGACGAGCGTCTCCCCGAGCAGGCCGCGCCACTTCAGGTCCGCGAGCAGCGCCGCGATCGGCTGGTCGACCGCCCGGGCATTGTCGGCGTGGCCCTTCCTCAGCCCGGAGTGCTGGTCCCAGCGGTCATGGCCGCCGATAGCCGGGCAGGTGAGCTCGACGAAGCGCACGCCCCGCTCGACCATACGCCGGGCGATGATGCACTGCCGCGCGTACGACGCGGTCTGGGGGAATTTCGAATCGACGCCGTAGAGCCGGAGCAGGGCCTTTGGCTCGTCCCCCAGGTCCATCGTCTCGGGCGCGACCGCCTCCATGTTCGCCGCAAGCTCGTAATTCCGGATCGCCGACTCCAGCGCATCGTCGCCCGGCCGGCGCTCCCGCTCGCGGGCATCCAGCCGGCGCACGAGGTCGGCCTTCTTCTGCTGGAGCTCCGCCCCGGCCTCCAGGCGCTGCAGGTTGGCGACCGGCGGGTTGGCCGCGCGGAACACCGACCCCTGGTGGGCGGCGGAGAGGAAGCCGCTGTTGAAGTTGTCGAGTCCCCCGGGGGGGATGAGCCCGCCGTTGAGGACGACGAACCCCGGCAGGTTGCGGTTCTCGCTCCCCAGGCCGTAGGTCACCCAGGAACCCATGCTGGGCCGCCCCTGCACGCCCGTCCCGGTATGGAGGAAGTAGTTCGCGCTCGTGTGCTCGGGGAACTGCGAGGTCATCGACCGGACCACGCAGAGGTCGTCCGCCCGTTCCGCGACAAAAGGGAGGAGGTCGCTCACCCAGAGCCCGCTCTGTCCCCGCTGCCGGAATCCCCAGGCCGACTTCATGACCTTCCCGTTGTTCTCGAACTGGGTGCGCTCGATCCTGCCGATCGCCTGCTTCGGGTCCTCGCCGTCGTGCTTCTCGAGCATCGGCTTGTAATCGAAGGTGTCCAGTTGCGACGGGCCGCCGTCCATGTAGAGGAAGATGACGTTCTTCGCTCGTGCGGGATGGTGCGTGCGCGCGCCGTCCTGCCCTTCCGCCGCGAGCGCGGAGAACGCCATGGCCCCGAAGCCGTTCGCGCAGCGCGAGAGCATCTCCCTCCGCGTGAGGGGCGAGTCCATGACCCGGCCGCAGGGGTATCTCATGGGATCAGGATGAACTCTTTCGCCTGGAACAGCGCGTGGGCCAGCGCGGACCAGGCCGCCGGATCGTCCGGCCGCCGGCTCAGCTCATCGAGGAACGAGGCCGCGTCGGCGACATCCTCCTTCGTCGCGGGGCGGGCATACGCCGCGAGGAACATCCCCCGGATGCGTTCCTCGACCGTGCCGGGCACGGCCCGCACGCGCGCAGCCCATACGGACGCCTGGTCGTGGACGAACGGGCTGTTGCGGAGGATGAGCGACTGGGCGGGGACGTTGGACACGCTGCGCCGCCCCATCGCCGTGAAGGGCTGCGGGAAATCGAAGGCGAGGAGCATCGACGAGAGGAAATTCCGCCGCACCGCGAGATAGATGCTCCGGCGCCCTTCGCCGTCGAGGGGGCCATCCTTCGGCTTCCCGCGGCCGTCCTGGAAGCCGTCGAGGTGGATCGCGACCGGGGGGCCGTGCATCCGGAGGTCGATCCGGCCCGAGACGGCGAGCATCGCGTCGCGGACCGCCTCCGCCTGCAGCCGCCGCGCGGGTCTGTGGTGCCAGAGGAGGTTCGCCGCATCGATCTCCTTCGCGCGCGCGTCGACGAGGCCGGACATGGCGTAGGCGTTCGAAAGGACGATCGCGCGGACCGTTTTCTTGATCGATCCGCCGTCGGCCAGGAAGCGCGATGCGAGGTGGTCCAGAAGCTCCGGATGCGTGGGCGGCTGTCCCATCTTCCCGAAATCGTCGACGGTCGGGACGATCCCGCGGCCCATGAGGTGGTGCCAGAGGCGGTTGACGATGACGCGCGGGAGGATCGGGGTCACCGCCGGGTCCACCATCCGGCCCGCGAGCTCCAGGCGCCCGCCCGCGCCGCCCCCGAAGGCCTCCAGAAAGCGGCGGGGCACCGCTTCAGCGGGGATGGAAGCGGCTCCACGGACGAGGAGGTGCTCGTCGCAAGACCCCGCATCGGAGATCGCAGGCGCCAGGCGCGCGGGCTCCGCGATCCGCGCGATCACCGGGCGGCGGCCCTCCTGCCACTCCCGGCCGGCCGGGCCCAGGTCGACCATTTCCAGCGCACGTCCGGCGGGCGGCTTGGGCGCCTCGTCCCCCTGGACGATGCGGATCACCGCAAACTCCGCGGAGGCGGGCGTGAACTCGACGCGCACGCGGTGGAGGGGCTTGGCGGGATCGGGGCTCCGGTAGTTCGGAAGCTTCTGCGCCACCCAGCGGAGCCCCTCGTCCTTCCAGGAGATCGTCGTGGCCGCGTGGAGCGGACCCTCCAGCATGCGGAAGCCGTCCACCTCGGCCAGGGCGGTCCCCCCGCCGCGGACGAGGTAGAAGAGCGTGGAGCGCGTGGGCACGAAGGGCGGCACGCGAAGGGTCTTCCCTGCCTGCATCCAGTTCATGCGGCCCGGATCGGTCTCGGTCCGGGGCGCCAGCTTCAGGGCCTCCCACGCGGGATCGAACCAGGCTCCCGCGAGATCGACGACCTTTCCACCCGGGAGCACGTCGCCGGGGCGGAGGACGCTGAAGGCGTATCCATCCTGCAGGAGTCCCGGCGCGGCGCCGAAGTCGACCACCAGGTCGCCCCCGCCCGGAGGAACGGGTGCCGGTGCCGACTTCGAGGGGCGAGCGCCGGACTTTTCGAACTCCGACCGGAGCGCGGCCAGGTCGCGGGCGGCGTCGCGGTCGCGTGCGATCGAGTCGAACCGTGCCTGCCGGTAGCCGGAGCTCTTCAGGAATCCCGCCAGCGCGTAGTAATCGCGCTGCGAGATCGCATCGAATTTGTGGTCGTGGCAGCGGGCGCAGCTGATCGTGAGCCCCAGGAAAGCCCTCCCGAAGACCTCGATCTGGTTGGAGATGCGGTCCGTCTCGTCGGCCCGGATATCGACGGGCGAATGGACCCACTCCCCGAGGTACCACCAGCCGGTGGCGATCGCCGACTCGCCCTCCCGGGATCCGGTCAGGAGGTCTCCGGCCACGTGCTCGGTCACGAACCGGTCAAAGGGCAGATCGGCGTTCATCGCGCGAATGACATAGTCCCGGTAGTGGTACGCGTTCGGGATCGGGTAGTCGAATTCGTGGCCCCGCGTCTCGGCATAGCGCACGAGGTCGAGCCAGTGTCGCGCCCATTTCTCGCCGAACTGGGGCGAAGCGAGGAGGCGGTCCACGATTTTCGCGAGGTCCCCGTCGGCGGCGAACTGCTCGACCTCCTCGGGCCGCGGCGGAAGTCCCACGAGATCCAGGTAGGTGCGGCGAAGCAGGACGCGGCGTTCCGCGGGGGGCGCGGGGGCGAGGCCCTTCTCCTCGAGCTTCGAGAGGATGAAGGCGTCGATCGGATGGCGCCCCCACGACGCATCCTTCACGGCGGGGGGCGCCGGGGCCTTGAGAGGCTGCCACGCCCAGTGCTCCGCCTTCCTCCGGGCCAGGTCGAACGGCGGCTTCTTCGGGGCCTCCGCCGCTGCAGCCTCCTTCGGCCAGGGGGCGCCGCGCCGGACCCATTCGGTGAGATCGGCGACCTGCGCCTCGGAGAGCCGGCCCTTCGGCGGCATCCGGAGATCCACGTTCGTGTAGCCGATCGCTTCGACCAGCAGGCTCGTCTCGGGCTTACCCGGGACGATCACGGGCCCGGTGTCGCCTCCCTTGAGGGCGCCTTCGCGCGAGTCGAGGCGCAATCCACCCTTGAGCTTCTCCGCCTTCGCGCTGTGGCACGAATGGCAGCGGTCGACGAGAACGGGCCGGACCTTCTTCTCGAAGAAATCGGCCTCCGCGGCGTCCTGGGCGGGAGCGGCGGGGGCCGCCAGGAGCGTGGCGACGAGAATCCAGAGACGGCTCATCGGCTATCCTACACGGGGCACGAAGGATTCATTGAAAGCATCGGGGCCCCGGACTATCCTACCTCGCATGAACCTCATAAGCCTAACCTTCCTGCTCGCGCAGCAGCAGTCCGAGAGCGGCATCACCCACTCCTTCCTGGCCACGGGTTCCGAGACCTTCATCGTCTCGGGCACGGGGGAGAGGGTCTGGACCTACCCGCGCTCGACGCGCGACGGCTGGGTGCTCTCCAACGGCAACGTCCTGCTCGCGGTGTCAAAGGGCAAGGACTACCCCGGCGGCGCGGTCGTGGAGGTCGACCGTTCCGGCAAGGTGCTGTTCGAGCACAAGGGGACGCAGAGCGAGGTGGACACCGCGCAGGCGCTGGCGAACGGGAACATCCTGCTGACCGAGTCGGGCGCAAAGCCGCGGCTGATGGAGGTCGACCGGGCGGGCAAGGTGGTCGTCGAGGTGGCGCTGGACTGCCAGGTGAAGAACCACCACATGCAGACGCGGATGGCGCGGAAGCTCGCGAACGGGAACTACCTCGTGCCGCACCTGTTCGACCGTGTGGTGCGCGAGTACAAGGCCGACGGCACGACGGCGTGGGAGGCGAAGACGCCCGACGACCCGAAGGAGAGCTGGCCCTTCACGGCGATCCGCCTGGAGAACGGGAACACCCTCGTCAACTGCACGCACGGGAACATGACCCTCGAGTTCGACCCCGCGGGCAAGATCGTCTGGCAGGTCTCGAACGGCGACCTCCCCTCGCCGCTCTTCTCCGACCCCTGCGGCGGCCAGCGACTCCCGAACGGGAACACGGTGATCGCGAGCTACGGCGCGGGCGGGGCGGGCAGGGTGAAGCTCTTCGAGATCACGCGCGAGAAGAAGGTCGTCTGGACCTGGACCTGGGACAAGGCCCACGGGGTCCACACGGTGCACGTCTTCGAGACGAACGGCAAGGCGATCGAGGGCGCGCCGCTGAAGTAGGCGGCCCCGCGCGTCCTACTTCCCCTTCGCGGGCCAGAGGCCGTTCATGATCTCCACCGTCCGGTCGACGAGGAGGCGGCCCCCCTCCGGTCCCACCAGGCCGCTTTCCGGGATCGCGCTGTAGCCGCCGCCCGCCACGGCCCGTTCCGTCGGCAGGTAGCCGCCGCAGCCGCAGGCCAGCTGGATGAGGAAGGTCTGCAGCGCCCGGCTCCGCGCCTTCATCTGGATCCCGTAGTCCAGGAAGAGCTCGAAGGCGTTGGAGGCGATCGCCACGTCGCCCAGCCGGAGGACGTGGAGCTCCACGGGATAGTCGGCATAGTCGGCCGGACGCTCGTAGCGCTCCACCACCTCCCCGTGCCAGCGGAGGCGGCTCACGTCAGTGGAGCTCCTCTTCTCCACGGGCTTCTGCTCGATGGGCGCGCACACCGCCCGGGCCGCGCGGACCTCCGCCTCGGTGATCTTCCGCCCCGGAAGACGCAGCTCCTCCACGTGGTGCGCGAAGGGAACCTCGACCAGCGCCTCGGCCTTCACCGCCCGCCAGGCGTAGTCCACGGCGTCGGCCAGCCGCAGCGCGATGGCGCGCGTCTCCGTGACGTCCCCGTGCAGCTTCCTCATCCGCGCGTCTGCCGCCTTGCGCAACTGCGGGTGGGGGGACTGGTCGCCCGCCGCGGCGCACCACACCAGCACGTGCAGGTCCGGAGCATGTCGCTCCCGCAGGATGACCCGGACGTCGTCCCAGAAATCGGACGAGACCGTGTTCGCATTCTCCACGACCTGCGAGGGGCAGGCGACGTTCACCGCCACGCCCGTCAGCTTCCGCGCGCCGTCGAAGAAGAAGAGCGTCTCGACCCCGTGGTCCTCGTACCCCTCCACACCCCGGAAGTCAGGCCGGTCGTTCCGCCCGTACATGGCGGCCTTCCCGTCCGCATACACCATCCGCCGGTTGAGCCCCGCCACGGCGTACCCCAGCCCCCAGGTGACCCCGCCGGGCTTCCGCGCCTTCCAGGCCTCCGCCACCGCCTCGGCCGCGCGCCCGAGGAAGAAGTCGACGTACTCCGCCGGCTTCATCACCCCGTCCTCGGTCACGTCGTACCAGGGCTCCCCCGTGACGGGCGCCGTGTGCGTGTGCGTCGCGCTCAAGAGGAGCTTCCGCGGATCGAAGCCCTCCAGCTTCCCCTCCAGGAGCTTCCTGAGCCGCGCCTGGATCCCGTCCCGGATCGCGACCAGGTCGCAGGAGACAAGGATCGCCTGGTCCACCGACCCCTCCCCGTCCCGCGTCTCAAGCGCAAGCGCCGTGACGGAGAGGCGGGCCGCGACTCCCGTCGAGATCCGCTTGTGGAACTGCCCCGACAGCGCCACCGGCCGGTCGGGCGTGATGTCGCGGGACGCCCACCCCACGTGCAGCTTTCCCGTCCTCACCTCCGGGACGGGGGCCGCCAGGACGAGGGCGGCCGCGACGGCGAGCAGGAGCTTCATGGTTCCTCCGGATGAGATCTCAAGGTCGGGACCCGGCGGGACCCCGCCGTCCCCCCGCCCGAGGATAGGACATGAGCAGGCCGAAGGAAAGGACGAAGCGCCGGGTGCCCGCCTTCAAGCCCCTCCGTTGCGGGTCCCAGGGTCATGTGATATGCTTCCCTCCGCATGGAAGAAGTCCGGCTCGAGGAAGTCCGCGTCGTCTCGTCGCGCATCTTCATCTGGCCGGGCGTCCATGCCGAGGTCGGGGAGAACATCCGCGTCCTCGCCCCCGGGACGAAGCAGGCCTTCATCTTCACCGACCGGAAGTGCATCCCCATCGCCAAGCGCGTCGCGATGAGCCTGCTGCAGGCGAACTACGAGGTCGCCGGCTACGCGATGTACCCCGGGGAGACCCGGAAGAACCTGGCCACCGCGCTCGGCGTCTTCAGCAAGATGGCGCACTGCAGGATCCAGCCCGGGAGCACCTTCGTGACCGTCGGCGGCGGCGTGGTCTCCGACCTGGGGGGCTTCATCGCCTCGACCTACCGCGAGGGCCTCAGGCTCTTCCACGTGCCCACCACCCTCGTCGCGCAGGTGGACGTGGCCGTCGGGGGCAAGACCGGCCTGCACGTGAAGGACGGACGGAACTTCATCTCCTCCAGCTACCCGCCGGCCGGGGTCTTCGTCGACCCGACACTGCTCCAGACGCTGCCGCGGCCGGACTACCTGGCCGGCCTGGCGGAGATCGTGAAGTACGGCATGATCCAGGAGGCGGACCTGCTCGCCTCCCTCGAGGAGAACATCGAAGGCGTGGTGGCGCGCAAGCCCCTCCTGCTCGAGGAACTCATCCACCGCTGCGTCTCCATCAAGTCCGCCGTGGAAAAGGCCTCCCAGGCCTCGGGCGTCGGGGCCATCCTCCAGTACGGCCGGACCATCGGGCGCGGGCTCGAGGTCGCGGGACTCTACAGGAAGATCCGGCCGGGCGATGCCCTCGCCGTGGGCATGGAGGCCGAGGCGGCGATCGCGGAACGGATGGGCGTTGCCGCGCCGGGCGTCCGGAAGACCCAGAACAGGATCCTCCGCCTCCTGGACCTCCCGACCCGCGTCCGCGGGCTGTCCTGCGGCAAGCTCCTCGAGGCGATGGGCCTCATGCCGAAGACCGCGGA
>JAHFOZ010000233.1 GCA_023261405.1 Planctomycetota bacterium | reverse complement strand
CCCTCCAGGAGCAGGAAGGGGTCGCGCAAAGAGCTCGCGCGGAATGCGGAGGGGAAGCTGGCCGCGGGCCGGACCCAGGAGATCCGCCTCCTCGTCCGATCGCGGAAGTTCCGGCTGAACATCGACGGGAAGGAGGCGCTGGCGGTCGAGGACCCGCGGGCGTCCATCGAGGAGGTGGACCAGGAGGGGCTCTTCGCTTTCCAGATCGCCAGGGGGAAGCTGAGAATCCACGCCCCGCTCGTGGTCCACGGCAAGATGCAGGCGGCCGACCTGGAGAAACGCCTGAGCGAGATGGAAGTGCTCCTCCGCCGCGCCGTCGACGACGATCTCGCCCGGATCGAGGAACGCCGGATCCAGGCCATCGCCGACGCGATGGTGGTGCCCGTGGACCTCGGGCTCCTGGAGGCGGACGACCCGCGCTTCTACGGCCGGATCAAGGTCTGGACCGACCAGGAGAAATACCGCGACCTCAAGAGGCGGCTGGCCCCGCTGCTCGTCACCAGCGGCCATGCGGACGGCTCGCGGTTCGACGTCAAGGAGTGCCTGAAGGACCTGGAGGCGCTGATCGCGAAGTACCCCGACGTCCCCGCGTCCCACTACCTGCGCGCCCAGATCCACGAGGAGCGCCAGGAGCACTCCCGCGTGCGGGAGGACGTGGCGAAGGCGCTGGAGTTCTTCCCCGACTTCCCCGAGGCGCTCCTGATGGAGGCCGAGCGCCTGCTCCGCGCCATGGACCTGAAGGGGGCGGCCGCCGCCATCGAGCGCGCGATCGCCGCGAAGCCGGACTACGCCCCGGCGTACGTGGCCCGGGCGCGGCTGGGATTCTGGAAGGCGGAGTCCTCTCACCTGGAGGATCTCCACCTCGCGCTGCGGCTCTCCCCGGCGAACGCCGAGGCGCACCACTACCTGCGGGCCTACACCTCGGAGGCGCGGGGCCCGAAGGACCTGGGCTGCCGTTTCGAGCACGAGACCCCGCATTACGCCATCGTCACCGACATCAGCGCGGAGGCGGCGAAGGCATACGGGGAGCGCCTGGAGGCCGCGTACGATTTCTTCGCCCGGACGTTCAAGCCCTCGCGGCAGGGGGCGCCGCGGGGCAAGCCGCGGGTGGCGATCTTCAACACGGCGGAGAACTACTACACCTACTTCACGCTCCTCTCGGAGCAGCGCGGGGAGAACACGCTGGGGGTCTTCCGGCCCAACCTGAACGAGCTGGTGCTCTTCGAGGCGCTGGACCTCCAGGAGAGCCTCCACACGCTGTACCACGAGTCCTTCCACCAGTTCACGATGCTGCTCCTCCCGGACACGCCGCCCTTCTGGTTCAACGAGGGGATGGCCGAGTACATGGGGGCGATCCGCGTGGAGAAGGGGAAGGTCACGGCCACGGGGCTCGTCCAGGCCGGGCGTCTCCAGAACCTCAAGCTGGGGCTGGCGGCCGGCCTGACCGTGCCCTTCGCGAAGATCATGACGGAGACGCCGCGCGAGTTCTACGGCCCGATGATCGGCATGCGCTACGCCCAGGCCTGGTCGATGATCCACTTCTTCTTCGAGTTCGAGCAGGGGAAGTACCGCGGCCGCATCGACGCCTACTTCGGGGCCATGCGCGACGGCAAGACCCCGCAGGAGACCTACGACTCCGTCTTCGCCGCCGACGCCGAGGCGATGGAGAAGGAGTGGAAGGCGTACTTCACGAAGCTCAAGCTGCCGAAGGAGTGAGGAATTCACCACAGAGGACACGGAGAGAACGGAGACGACGGGAAATACCCGGGGACCTCGCCGCGGAGTTCACGGAGGAAACAGAACCCATGGAACGGAGGGGATGGGGTGTGGCGTTGGGGCCCGACTTCGTGGCCTCGATGGGCTCGGCGGTGACTGCCTCTGGGATCTCCGTACTCTCCGTGTCCTCTGCGTTGAGGCCCTACTTCCCCGTGCGCTCGCGGAGGAATTTGTCCTTCGCGTCCTTGTCGTTCCACCAGCGGCGGCCGCTGGTGGCGGAGGAGAACTCCACGCCGGTGAGCTGGGCGAGCGCGGTGCGGCAGGCATCGCGGATCACCTGCGCCTCGGGGCCGCGGAGGTTCTGGGTCACGGGGTCCACGCCCAGGCCCTCGCCCTTGGCCGCCGAATCGGCGCCCTCGTAGAGCACCACGAGGCGACCGGTGGAGCGTTCGAGGGTCGGGCGGGTCCTCACCTGCAGCAGGAGTTCCGGGAGCCCCAGGATCACCGCGCGGGAGGGCCCCGGCTCGCCCGCCTCGATCTGCTTGAGGAGCGGGTCCACGGCGCGCTCGTCGCCCAGCCGCCCCAGGGCATGCACGACGTCCGTGAAGAGCGGGAGATCCTTCTGGCTCCTCGCCAGGAGCTGCACGAGGGGGTCGAGCGCCCGCGGGTCGCGCGCGGCGCCGAGTTCATGGATCACCGCGCTCCGCACGGAGGCATCGGTCTCCGCGAGGTGGCGCAGGAGGACCACCGTGGCCTCCGGGCCGCCGATCGAGGCCAGCGCCTGGATCTCGGCCACCTTCTGCGAGGGCCCGGCAGAGCGGCTCTTCAGGCGCGCCTCGTACTCGGCCATCGCCTTGGCGAGCTTTTCCTTGGGCACGACCGCGGCCGCCCGGCGCTCCCAGGCGGGCGCCCCGAGCGCGAACAGGACCGCGTGCGCGGGGGTGTCGCCGGAGGTGATCGCGCGCCCCACCCAGGCGCCCTCCTTCCGCGCGGCCAGGCCCTCCTCGCGCGTCTCGTACGTCCAGGAGAAGGCCCCCTCGAGGAACTGCTTCACGCCCCGGACGGTGTTCGGATGGCCCGAGGCGGCCGGCTTCAGCGCCGCGTCGGCCGAGCGCTCCAGCGCCTCGAGCACCGCGCCGGAGAGGACGCGGTCGGAGTACGCCGCGAAGAGCGCCGGGCTCTGGAAGAGCTCCGCGAACTCCAGCGAGTCGCCGAAGGCCACCGCCACGCCCACCTGCCCCGCCTCGCCCTCGAGCAGGCGCGCGAACTCGGCGCGGGCGGCGGCGATCGCGCCGGCATGCTTGTGGAAGAGGTCCACCTGCCCCGTGTGGGTCTTCTCGAGGCACCGGCCCAGCATGGCCCACACCGCGCCCTGGCCCTGCTCCCAGACCAGCGAGCGACGCAGCCCCGGCGGCGCCAGGTAGTGGCCCGACTCGTTCGCGAAGCGGTCCGCGCCGGCGTTCCAGGCGGAAGGCTGGACGCAGAGGACGTCCACCGGCGCCGTCTTCCCGGCGCGCACCAGCACGTCCTGCTCCACCATCCGCGTGCAGCGGCCGCCCGCGAGGAGCTCCCCCGCGAGCAGCAGGACATCCGAGTCGAGCCCGTTCTTCACCTGGACGGTGAACAGGCTCCCCGGGTCGAGGAGTTCCAGCTTGCCGGTGCCGAGCGCGTCGTGAAGCGTGCGGAACGCGGCCTCCGGAGCGGCGCCCGTCGCGAACAGGGGATAGACCGTCAGGCCGCCGTGGTTCACGGGGGCCCCGATGCGGAGCCCCTCGATCGCCCGCGTCACCGGGTTCGCCGCCAGGGCCGCCTCGGGCGCCCGGATGAACTGCTGCGACTGGAGCGCCTCCATCTGCTCGCGGGTCATGAGGCGCTTCTCGTGGAGCACGAGGTTGTGCTCCTTCATCAGCTGGTCGCGGAGGTCCCCCGCCGTGACCCACTTGTTCACGCCCACCTGCACGAGCCCCTCGCCCCACTTCTGGATCCAGTCCGCCGGCAGGTAAAGGCCCTCCACCTTCCGGTAGCCGGCCTCCTCAAGGATCTCGTGGGGCGACTTCGACGCCGCCACGGGGACCGGGTCGGGCGCCTTGGGGACGGGAGACTCGCCCACGAGTTCCTTGACCGCCTCCTCGCGGGACAGCATCCGGCCGCGGATGCAGACCTGGCCGGCGTCGAACGCCGACTTCATGTCCTTGTGGACCCAGGCACCCTCCGCCCCGCGGACGTAGCCCTGCTTCTTGAACTCGCGGTCGAGGTCTACCGGCTCCGGCACCGCGACGATACGCTCCGCGGGCGCCCTGGCGCGGCCGATCTCGACGCCCTTCTGGACGGCGGCGGCGAGTTCCTCGGCATGTCCGCTCCCGGAGACGCGGTAGCCCAGGAAGAAGGCGACCAGCAGGGTGGCGGCCAGGGCGAAGGGCACCCACGCGGGGGTGCCGCCGGTGGCCGCGGCGGGCGCATCGGCCTTCGGGGTGGCCACGGTGATCCCCTCGGTGCCGGGCCCCTGGAGGAGGTTCCCCTTCCGGTGGAGGTGCTCGGCCGCCCGCGCGACGACTCCGGAGACGAAGACGTGGGTGGTCTGGAGCTCGCGCGTGTCGCGGAGGGCCTTGAGCGACTCCGTGAGATGCTTGAATTCGCCGGAGCAGGTGGCGCACTCCTCGAGATGCCGCTCCAGCAGCGTGCGCTCGCCGGACGTCAGTCCGCCGTCGACGTAGTCGCTCAGGAGCTCCGTGGTGGTCTGGCAGTTCATTTCTTGTCGTGCTTCTCCACCTTCTCCAGGCGCTCTTTCTCGGCCTTCTCGTAGGCGTCGCGGACCTCCTGGACGGTGGGCTCCTGCTTGCCCCAGCTGACCATCTTCATGTCCCAGCTCACCTCGCGGACGGCGAGGAGCTCGAGGCGCCGGTTGCCGCCCAGGGTATACGCGACGAGGCGGTTGGTCTGGGTGTCGAAGAGCATGAAGGCGTCGGTGGACTGGCCGTAGGTCATGACCCCGGCGAGGTAGCGCGAGGATTTGTTGTCGAGGGTCTGGGCGGAGACGTCCATGCGCCCCGCCGAAAAGCCGCCGAGGGCGCCCAGGAGGAGCACGAAGCAGAACCAGCCGGCCGCATTTTTCATCTCAACGTTCCTCACCAGCCTCAACAGGATATCCGGGAGAGCCCCGGACGTCACGCCCCCATTTTTTTCCACACGTCCTTGAAGGCCAGCCGCGCCCTGGAGATGCGCGACTTCACGGTCCCCATGGGGAGCCCCAGGACCTGGGCGATCTCCTCGTACGAGAGGTCCTGGACATCCTTGAGGACCAGGATCTCGCGGTCGTGGTCGTCCAGGAGCTCCAGCGCCTTGTTGACGTTCTGCCTCACCTCTTCGTGCTCCAGCTGCACGTCCGGCACCGAGTCGGTGGTGTCGGCCTTGATCTGAGGGACGTTCCGCGTGGTGTCGCCGCCGCCCTTCCAGTCGAGCGAGCGGGCGGGGTGCCGGGCGCGGCGCTTGAACTCGTCCTTGGCCAGATTCGAGGCGATGGTGTAGAGCCAGGTGGAGAACTTGGCCTTGTCGTCGTAATCATGGACCTTCTTGAAGACCCGGAGGAAGGTCTCCTGCGCCAGGTCCTCCGCGGTCCGGTAGTCCCCCACGAAGCGGAAGAGGAACGAGACGATCGCGTTCTTGTATCTCCCCACCAGGATCTCGAACCCGTCCATGAGTTCGGAGTTCGAGGCCTGCTTCATCCTGGCCATCAGCGCCTGGTCGGGCAGCGCGGCCAGCCCGTCTCTCGATTCCATCCTCTTACACGACGTCCCCTGGAGAAAGTTCCCTTCCGGCGCGGCGCCACGGGGGGGC
The DNA here is from genome assembly GCA_023261405.1 of Planctomycetota bacterium. Classification (GTDB taxonomy): domain Bacteria; phylum Planctomycetota; class MHYJ01; order MHYJ01; family JACPRB01; genus JACQFK01. The sequence goes on along the minus strand of JAHFOZ010000233.1, from coordinate 2,643 downwards.
CGGGCGGCCTCGCGCCGGATCTCCGGGGTCGCCCCTCGGGGGACTAACATAGCAGCGCGCGGGCGGGGCTGCAAGGGCGGTTGCCGCCCCGCCCCCGGCGTGATACCATGGCGCCGATGTCGGAGGAGCATCACCACCCCAGGCTCTCTGAGAGCGCCGCACACCTGGGCGCCGTGCGCTCGGGGGAGCGCTCCCGCCTCTTCTGGGTCATGGTCCTCACGGGCGTCACCATGGTCGGCGAGTTCGTGGGCGGCGTCCTCACCGGCTCGCTCGCCCTCCTGGGCGACGCCTTCCACATGCTCTCGCACCTCCTGGCGATCGCCCTTTCCTACGTCGCCATCGTCATCGCCCTGCGCCCCGCCCCTCCCGACAAGACCTGGCGCTACTGGCGCGTGGAGATCCTCGCGGGCCTCTTCAACGCGATCGCCCTCCTCCCGGTGGCCGCCTACGTGGTCTATGAGGCGTTCCAGCGTCTCCAGAATCCCCGGCCGATCCACCCCCTGGGCACCCTCGTCGTGGGCGCGATCGGGCTCGTCGTCAACATCATCTCCGCCGCGCTCCTCCACCACCACTCGAAGCACGACCTCAATGTCCGCGGCGCCTTCATCCACATGCTGGCCGACTCGGCCTCCTCCGTGGGGGTGCTCGTGGCGGGCGCGGCCGTGTGGGCCTTCGGCTGGACCCAAGCCGACCCGGCCGTGGCCCTGGCCATCAGCGTCCTCATCCTCTTCTGGTGCGTCTCGCTCCTGCGCTCCTCCTGCCGCATCCTCCTCGAATCGGTCCCCAAGCACATGGACCTCGAGGAGATCCGCGCCGCGATGAAGTCGGTGGACGGCGTCCTCGAGGTGCACGACCTCCACGTCTGGACCATCACCTCGCGCATGTACTCGCTCACCGCCCACGTCCGGGTGGGCGAGGACCGCACTGTCCCTCAGGCGGAGGAGCTCGGCCACCGCCTCCGGCACCTCCTCGACGACCGCTTCGAGATCAACCACGCCACGCTGCAGTTTGAAGCCGCCCAGGGCCGCGACCTCCACTGCGAGCACGACCACTCTCCCGCCGGCGGCCACACGCACTGACCTTGACCGCAGAGAAAACGGAGGGGACGAAGAGGACCGGGGGAGGCGTCGAGGCATCGGAGCGCCCCTTGATGCGTCCGCTCCGTAACCTCCGTTGGCCCAGTGTCCTCTGCGGTGAGGTTGTGCGCCGCCTCTCAATCGAACTCGGCCCCCACCGTGAAGGAGATCCGGCCGTCCGGCAGCCTGCGGATCTGCGTGAGGTGGACCGGGAAGCCGCCGCCCATCTGCGAGCGGCTCGAGGGCGTGGTGTGCGGCGTGAACGCGTCGTTCGAGTCGCTGGGATAGGGCACGAAGCCCAGGTGGACCCGCGGGCCCGACGGGCCCTCCACGCCGTGCGATTCCTCCAGCATCACCCGCCCGCGCACCACCCGCCAGATGAGGAGCCCCTCGGCCGGCAGGTCGTGGTCGAACCCGGTCCTCCTCCGGTTCTCCAGCAGGAAGTACTCGCTGCCGTCCGGCCGCACGAGCACCTTGAAGCACTCCTTCCCGGAGCCCTCCACCGGCGAGAGGACCAGCCGCTGCTTCACCCTCGGATCGATCACGGCGGGCACGAGCCAGCCCAGCCGCTCCTTGCACCACGCCCCGAAGTGCTGCGGCCGGCCGCCCCCCTGCTCGTTCGACATCGCGCACCAGGCCCCCAGCCCCTCCGAGCCCGGGTTCTCGGGCCGCGCGTAGAGGTCGGGCAACCCGAGCATGTGGCCGAACTCGTGGGCGATCACGCTGATCGACGTCATCCGCGAGCCGCCCTCCGGGACGATGAAGTAGGCCCGGCGCTGCCCCTTGTGGCTTACGCTCCCGCGGTGCGGCCAGTAGAGACCGCCCCGGTTCGTCTGCACCCGCGTCCCGGCATAGACGAAGAACAGCCCGTCGAAATCCTTGAGCACGTCCTTCCCCTCGCGCTCCTCCAGCGCCCCCAGGACCTCCGTCAGCAGCGCCGTCTTGGCCGACCCCGTCGCCCCCGCGTACTCCGGGCGGTTCTTCTTCGCCTCCACCCAGCCCACGAAGCGCCCCTCCACCCGGAGCTTCCCGCACGACTGCTCCCGATAGTAGTCGTTCAGGCTCCCGTGGACCGCCTGCCCCGTCACGCTCTCCCGGTCCTTCCAGGTCCCCGTGCTGAAGAGCGATTCCTCCCAGTGCTTCGGCTCGATCTTCGCGTTCCGCTTCACGTCCGGGAACTCCACCCCCACTACCGCGAGACGGTAGACCTCCTTCTTCCAGGGGGGGGCGCCTCCGAAGTACCCGTCGCCCGACTCCGGCTCCGCCGCGAGCGTCACGCGGATCTCCTCCGTGCGCCCGTCGCGCCTCACGTCGAGCGTCACCGTCTCGCCGGGCCGGCGGTCGGCCAGACGATCGGCGAGACGGTCGGTCCCGAGCGGGATCCCGTCCAGCTCGACGATCACGTCGCCGACCTTGAGGCCCGCCTGCTCGGCGGGCATCCCGGGGCTCAGCCGCGCGAGGCGCTGGCCTCCGCCCTCCGCCGCGTCGGTCTGCACCCCGAGGAGGGCGCGCCGCCCCCCGGCCGGCTTCGGACGGCTCACGGCCCCGAGCGTCGCTTTCACGTCCA
>JAHFOZ010000621.1 GCA_023261405.1 Planctomycetota bacterium | reverse complement strand
GCCGCGGCGGCGATCGCCCTGCGCGTGAAGGCCCTCGGCCTGAAGGATCTATCCGTGGTCCCGCCCCCCGGCGACTCCTTCGAGAACACCCAGGCGGTCGTGGAGGGGATCGCCCTCGCCCTCTACGAGTACAAGCGCTACAAGTCCCGACCCGGGGCCCCTCTCGCGCTCAAGACCGTGAGGGTGGACGGGGACGCGGAAGCCGTGCGCCGCGGGGAGATCTACTCACGTGCCACCTGCCTCACGCGAGACCTGGTGAACGAACCGCCCAGTGACTGCACCCCCCGGCGACTCGCGGAGGCGGCGAAGTCCGTCGCGAAGAAGGGGGTGTCGGTCAAGGTCTTCGACGAAAAGTGGATCCGGAAGATGGGGATGGGCGGGGTCATGGGGGTCGCGGTCGGCTCCACCGAGCCGCCCCGCTTCGTCCACCTCTCCTACAAGGCCCCCGGCGCCCGCAAGACCCTCGCCCTCGTGGGCAAGGGCATCACGTTCGACTCGGGGGGCCTCTGCATCAAGACCGCCGACTCTATGCTGAACATGAAGGACGATATGTCGGGCGCGGCGGCGGTGATCGCCGTGATGTCGGCCCTCCCGGAGCTCAAGCCGCGCGTGAACGTCCACGGCATCTTCGCCGCCACCGAGAACATGCCGGGCGGCTCGGCCTACAAGACGCGCGACGTCCTCCGCGCGATGAACGGCAAGACAATGGAGATCATCAACACGGACGCCGAGGGGCGCCTGATCCTCGCGGATGCGCTCTCCTACGCCTCGCGCCTCAAGCCCACGGAGATCATCGACATCGCCACGCTCACCGGCGCCTGCATGGTCGCGCTGGGGCTGGATATCACGGGGATCTTCACCGCGAACGAGAAGCTCCGCCAGCGGATCACGGACGCCGCCCGGAAGGAGGGCGAGAAGATCTGGCCGCTGCCGCTCGAGGACGATTACTGGGACATCATCAAGAGCGACGTGGCCGACATGAAGAACTCCGGCGGTCGTTACGGCGGCGCGATCACCGCGGCCCTTTTCCTCCGCGAGTTCGTCGACGCCGGCATCGCGTGGGCCCACCTGGACATCGCCGGCCCCGCCCTGACCGAGACCGACAAACCCTATCGTCCCGCCGGCGGCACGGGGGTCATGGTGCGGACCCTGCTGCGGTACCTGGACGAGCAGTAAGGCCCTACTTCAGCCGCTTGATGATGTGCCAGCCGAAGGGGCTGGACTTGGGGTCGAAGGGGGCCATCGCGATCCCGCCCACCGCGAGCTTGAAGCCCACGTCGCCGAAGGCGGGGACCATGCCGCTTCGCTCGTACTCGTCTCCCGACTTCTTCGCCTGGCCGTGGTTGAACATCGAGTAAACGCCGGGTCCGGGGTCGTCAGAGAGCTGTTTCATGACCGCACCGAAATCCTCTCCCTTGTTCACGCGGGCGAGGACTTCGCCGGCGAGCTTCTCCGCCTCCGGCTTCGAGCGCGTGGCGTCGGTCCGGGTCCCGGCGAACGAGACGAGGATGTGCTGCACCGTGATGCGTTCGGGTTCGGGCTGCGCAGGCATGGGTCGATTCTCCAATGGGGGTTGGGAGGCCGGCGGCGGGCCCCCGCAGCCGGCGACGGTCAGGACCAGGAGGAAGGCGGGCGCCCTCATTTGCGGGGCCGCCCCGCCAGTTTCTCGAAGAGCCCCAGGTAGCGGGGGACGGCGGAAGCGATCGAGTACTCCTTCTCCACGCTCTCCCGCGCGCGGGCGCCGATGATGCGGCGGAGTTCCGGCTCTTCGATCAGCTTCGCGAGCCGCTCCTCCCACTTCCCCAGGGTCCCCACGAGATAGCCGTTCTCTCCGTCCTTCACGTACAGCCGGTTGGCCGTGACGTCGGAGGCGACCACGGGGAGGCCCGCGGCGAAATAGGCCAGGACCTTGGTCGAGAGCTTGCCGCGCGTCCAGGGATCCTCCACCAGGGGCGCCACCGCGATGTCGAACGAGCGGACGTCGGCGACCTCGTGGTCAGGGTCGAATTTCTTCTGCTCCAGCGCGACGCCTTCCAGGGCGACGGGCTCGTCGCAGACGATCTTGACCCTGAGCCCCTCGTGTCTGCGCGTGAGCCGCGCCAGCGGAGGCGCAAGGAGCTGTACCGAGGGGAGGTTGGAGGCCGACCCCATCCATCCGACCGTGACGGGCGCCCCCTCGTCCGAGGGTACGCGGGGCTCCCAGCGCGCGAGGTCGATCACCGTGGGGTACACGTGGACCTTGGCCGGATCCTCCGCCACGCGCCGCGCGAACTCGGCCAGCGTGTCGTTCGACGTCACCACGGCGTCCGCCAGCCGGACCACCCTCCGGAAGCGCCGCTCCCGGGTGGGCGACTCGTTGATCGTCCCCTCCTCCGTCCTCTTGAGGGTCACCCGATCGTCGAACTCGAAGACGAGGGCGCGGGCGTTCTTGCGGAGGCGGTTGATGATGAGCTTGGGCA
>JAHFOZ010000620.1 GCA_023261405.1 Planctomycetota bacterium | reverse complement strand
AGGCGCCCGCCCCGGACGAACGCCACGTCCATGTTCTCCGACCCGATGTCGAGCAGCATCACGGTGCCGTTCTCCACATCGTAGGAGTTGCGGTAGGCGGCATAGAGGCCGAAGGAATTGGGCACCGCGTCGCGCACGTCCACGTCGGCACGCGCGGCAAGGTCGATCCGCTCGTCCACGTAGGTCGCCTTCCCGATGCCGATGAGGGAGAGGTACTGGGGAAAGAACTGGTCCGGCTCGCGGAGCGTGCAGTAGTCCAGGTAGACGTCGCCGGCGCCGCCGCGACGCTGGTCGAGCTCGTAGCCCATCATGACGCGGTAGTTGAGGGCCTTCATCGCGGGCTGCTGCATGACCTGGAGGTTGATGTCGCGGCCGGAGAGGCCCACGACCCCGGTGCGCCCCCCGTTCCGGCCTCCCAGCGCCTCGACGACCGCCTTCTGAAGGCCGGCTTTCGGGTCGCCCCCGGTCCGGGGGACGCGGCGGCGCGCGGCGGCGGTGACCTTGAAGCCGCCCAGAGAGCGGCGGACCGCCACCACCTTCACCGCGGTGGACCCGATGTCGATGCCGTAACCCATATCGTCCCTGGCTCGCCTCGAACCAACGTCCTATGGGGGAATCCCCATGGGATGCCCGGGTTGCCCCTCTCGCGGGCCACCCGGGGATTCAATGATTCCGAACTCCTAATTGCCCAGCGACTTGATCGCCTTCTCCGCCTCGCCGGCCTCCGCGCTCTGGGGCCAGCGGCGGACCACGTGCTGCAGCACGATCTGGGCCAGCGTCTTCCGGCCCAGCTCTGCCTGCTTGAGACCGTACGCGAGCGCCCGCTTCCGGAGGTCGCCGTCCGGATCCCCGGCCGCCTCCTTCTGGCGCCGTTCCTCCTCCCGCAGCCCCTGGATCCGGGCCAGGAACTCGGGGCCCTTCCAGGTGCGCTCATAGTCCTCGAGGAGCTTCCCGGCCTCCTGAAGAAACTCGGCGCGCAGCGAGATCCACGCCTGAAAGTGACGAGCCTGCACCGCCGCCCAGTCGTCCTTTTCCGCCTGCCGGAGCCGCTTGATCGTAGCCTCCGCCTTGTCGCGCTGGGCGGGGTCTTTGAGCTTGTCCCTGCCGGCCTCGAGCACGGCAAGGGCCTCCCCCAGCTGCTTCTTCCTCACCAGGTCATCCGCGCGTTCGACCGGGTTGGCCGTTGCCGTCCGGCCCGCCCCCTCGCGGATCCGCACGCCGAACTGGAGGACGCCCGAGGACAGGTCCACCGGAAAGCTCTGGAGGAGGCGGGTGCGCCCGTCCGCCATCTTCGCCTTCACCCGGGCGGGATTGGCGTATTCCAGGACCAGGTCCCCCTCTTCGGAGGTGCACGTGAGCGCCTCCACCGGCGCCGACTCGGCCCCCTCGGGGAGCCCGAGCACGGCGCCCACGCGGGGCAGCGTGAGCATCACGGTGACGCGGTCCACGAGCCGGAGGGCGTCGGGCTGGAAGCTGTAGAAGACCTCCGTCCCGCCCTCCCTCGTCTCGAGCCGCTGCTCGAATTCCACTTCGCGGAGATCGGCGGGGTTGGGAAGCTTGCCCCTGGCGGTCACGCCGGTGGCGTCGGAGCTCAGGACGACGTCCGAGGCGGCCGTCTGCAGGGTGAGGCCCTCCTTGTCGCTCTCGAGGCGGAACGCGACATCCGCCACGACGCGCCCGGGACGCACCTCGATCTGGTGGATTCCCTGGGAGGTGAAGAGCGCGCGGTGGGCGCCCAGCCGGACGTCGCGCGCCACATCGGGCGCGCCGGGACCCGCCACGGCGCGGATGTCGTCCCAGTAGATCTTTCCGCCGCGGCCCACGGCAGCCAGGGAAAGGCGGAAGGCGGCGGCCCCGGGGGGCGGCAGGAAGGTGCCGTTCACCGGGGTCCAGTCGGCGCAACGGGAGACATGCGGCTTCGAGTATTCCTCGGCGAGGAGGATGCCCCGCGACTTCGCGAGCCAGTCGATTTTCAGCGCCACCCAGCCGGAGTAGCCGTCGAACTTCGCGAACGCGGAGACTTCCACGGCGCCGAAGGCCTCGGGGGCGAAATCCCCCTGGAAAAGACACTCCACGCCGAGGTCTCCGGGCTGGGGGGATTTCTCCATGACCAGGCACGGCCCGCCGCCCCTTCCGGACACGGCCCCCAGCGAGAGGGTGCTCGCGGGCTTGTCCCCGGAGAGGGTGCGCAGGCTCCAGCCGTCGGGTTTTCCGGAGGAGTAATCGAACGAGCCGTCGTGCAGGAGGTTGTTGTCCGCCGCCTTCGGGCCGCCGCCCCCGGAAAGGGCGCCCAGGGCGACGGCGCCTCCCACCGCCAGGGCGGCCACGATTGCGAGCGCGACGACGATCTTGATCCAGGCCGCGCCCCCTCCCGGCGAGCGGAACGCATAGTCCGCCAGGAAGGGCTCGGCGGCGGCGCGCGCCCCGGCGCGCGGGGCGGCGGCCACGGCGGGTTCGGGG
>JAHFOZ010000619.1 GCA_023261405.1 Planctomycetota bacterium | reverse complement strand
TCGCCGGAAAACTGCATGGCGATCTCCGGGCCAAGTACCTCGAGGCCCTCGACTACGCGAAGGGCGAGAAGGACATCGAGTGATCGGCGGTCCTTCAGGGGGTAAACCAGCTTCAGCCCGGAACCCGTGTCGTCCACAGCGCAGACCTTGACGTCCAAAGGACGAGGCGGATCCGCGCCGCCATGGGTGCCATCCCCCGGAAGAGTGCGGGCGGCCATAACAGGAAGGTTGGACGCCGGGCGTCATCCGTTACCCAACGTCATAGGGGGAGCCGCGTTAAAGGACCATGAAGCAGATCCTGCTCGCCCTCCTTCTTGGCCCCCAGGAATCGCCGGGCATGACCGCGGAGGAGGTCCTCCAGTGGATGACCCGGGAGACGAAGCTGGAGTTCGCCCACGACCGTGCAATCGGGCTGGAGAACCGGCGGATCGCTGTGACGCCCGGCGCGCTCGACCCCAAACGCGCCTACGAGGTCGGCCTCGCGCTGCTCAGGAGCTCGGGGTTTGCGGCGGTGCGCAAGCCCGAGGCGGGGATCGTCGAGATCGTCCCGGCCCCTCTGGCCGGGAAGCGCGAAGCCCCCGTCTACACCTCCGCCGAGACCCTCCCCAAAGCGGATGAGTTCTGCACGCTCACGATCAAAGTTCGGCACCTCTCTCCGAGGGATCTGCAGGCGGCGTTCATCAACCTGGTCTCGTTCCCGCAGCACTGCCTGAGTTCCGAGGCGTCGGGCACGCTCATCCTCACGGACCATGCCTCCAACCTCCGCCGCCTGGCGCAGCTGGCCAAGGAGCTGGACGTGCCGCGGCCGGTGGAGGCGAACCGCATCGGCGTGGCGATCCTCGAGGGGAGTTCCGGGAAGGACTCCCTGGCGGCGACGGGCTTCGAGGGCCAGGACCTCGAGAAAGCGACGGGGAAGAATCGGTTCGTAATCAAGGGCGAAGGATTTGTCCGGGTCTCGTCGACCGCGACCCCCGCCGTGCTCCGGTTCCCCGGGTCGCCCGTCCTTGTGGTGGAGTTCATGGGACGCGCCGGGCCGGAGGGGGCCAGCCTCCTGAAGTTCACGGTCAAGAAAGATGCGGAGCCGCCGCTCCCCCCGGAGCAAATCCTCCAGACGCAGGTGGACCTAAAGGCGGGCGGATGGGTACTCGTGGGCTCCGTCCCTTCCGACAAGGAAGGCGCCTGCCTCGTCGTCCTGGCGCGCGCGACCGCAGGGGATTGAACCGACGTCCATCCGGCTGGTACAGTTGACCCGAAGGGAGCATGCCCCATGAAGACCCTGCTCGGCGCGGCGGTCCTGCTTGCCCTGGGTGAGGCCGCCGCGGGCGGCCGAGTCGAAGGGACGCCCATCACCCCGGCGCAGGAGAAGACGGCGAAGGACCTGCTCCAGGGGGCGCTGAAGGAAGCAAAGGAGAAGGACCGGCGCGTCCTACTCACCTTCGGCGCGCCCGGCTGAGGATGGTGCGGCGTCTTCGAGGCCTGGAAGGCCCGGAAGGAAGTCGCGCCGCACATCGACGAGGAAATCGAGGTCTGGACGGGCCTCCTGAAGAAGGTCCGCGTCTCGCTCACCGACGGGGACCTCGAGACCCTCAAGCGCTCGCGCGTGGCCGACCGCGAGGAACGGAAGAAGAAGGGCAAGTAGGGCGATGGGCGACGCGGCGAAACGGCTCGGCCCCATCCTCATCCCCGCGGCGGGGCTATTCGTGGTCTTCGGGGTGATGCTCCTCGTGATGGCGCTCCAGCCCGAACGCGCCAAGGGACCTCCGCCCCCCGGCATGGCCTGGATCCCGGGCGGACGCTTCGTCATGGGGACGGACGACACGACCTTCGCGGACGCCCCCGAACACGACGTGATCGTCCCGGGTTTTCATCTGGACGAGACCGAGGTCACGAACGCTCAGTTCGCGGAATTTGTCAAGGCGACAAACTACCGGACCACGGCCGAGCGGAAGCTCGATCCCAACAAGTATCCGCAGGCCCCTCCCGAGAAGCTGGAGCCCTGGTCCTTCGTTTTTTCGCCCCCGAAGGAGCCGGTCTCGCTTCAAGATCACACGGCCTGGTGGAAGGACGTCAAGGGGGCGAACTGGCGGCAGCCCGAGGGGCCCGGGAGCACGAACCAGGGGCGCGAGAACCATCCGGTGGTGCATGTCTCGTGGGAGGACGCGTCGGCCTACGCCACGTGGGCCGGGAAGCGCCTGCCCACGGAGGCGGAATGGGAGTACGCGGCCCGCGGGGGTTTGTCGAAGCAGCCGTACACCTGGGGCGACCAGCTCACGCCGGGCGGGAAGTGGTAGGCGAACATCTGGCAGGGCGAGTTTCCGCGCCAGAACCTGCTCCTGGACGGCTACTACACGACGGCGCCCGTGAAGAGTTTCCCGCCGAACGGCTTCGGCCTCTACGACATGGCGGGGAACGTCTGGGAATGGTGTGCCGACTGGTATCGCGACGACGCCTACAAGGACCATCC
>JAHFOZ010000232.1 GCA_023261405.1 Planctomycetota bacterium | reverse complement strand
CGCCCCCACGGTGAAGTAGACCCCGGCCAGCGTGAGGTCGAGGTCGAAGTCCGAGTCCTTCCGGTGGTCCGCGAGGTCTATCTCCACGATCTTGTAGCCCACCCCGGCGAAGAGGCCGTAGAGCTGGCCCACGACTTCGACGTAGCCCTCGATGTAGGAGGCGGAGGTGCCCCCCGCGGAGAACGCGAGCCCCATGACCTCCATGTCCGTGCGCAGCCAGGGCGCGAACTGGACGGCGGCGTGGAGTCCCACGACCGGCAGGCCTCCCGTGCCGCTGTCCTGGGCGGAGAAGAACTCGTTGTCCACCGAGCCATCCGCCCTGAGGATGCGGGCCCCCACCAGGACGCCCAGCTGGAGGCTCACGCCCGAGCCCAGCGAAGGCGTCGCGAACCCGTACTCGAAGGACGCGTAGTAGACGTCCAGCTCCAACTCGGAGTCCACGTTCGTCCCCGCCGCGAACGTCTCATCGGCGAACGTGAAGGTCTGCGACACGGTCCGATCCCCCTTCCAGTCGCCGGTCCACGCGCCGACGGTGATCCGCACGCCCAGGCCGAAGGAGAGCTGGATCTCGTGGGCGAGGGCGGGGTCGTCGATGCCGAGCTCGTCGTCCACGTCGATGTCGAAGGAAGGGATGAGCTCCCCCTGGGCCTGGAGCTTTCCCTCGAGCGTGGCGTACCACTCCCGGAGGCGGATGCCGAACTTCTCGTCCTGCGCCCCCTCCTCCGCGACGGCTTCCGCCGGCGCTACGGTGGGCGGGCCCTCCTTCGCCAGGGCTTCGGAGGGCCAGCAGGCGGGCGTCGCCGCGAGGAAGAGCGCGATCGCGGGCAGCATTCTCATCGTGAATCTCCTGGGGTGATTATGATCCGGGCCGGTCCGGAATGTGGCGCGAAATCGGAACGGTGCCCCGGCGCTCCGGGCGCCCATCTCTTGAAAGCCGCCCCTTCTCCGATACAATGGGCCGCACCTATGATGCTCCTCGCCCGCTTCGGGGTGGCCGCCCTGGCGCTCGGTACCGTCCTCCCGGCGCTGGGCGCGGCCCTCGCGGAGCCGCCGCGGCAGGACGCGTCCGCCTTCAAGTACGCCGGCATGGCCCGCTGCAACACCAAGGACTGCCACGGCTCGGATGTCCCCAAGGGTTCTCCCGCGCTCAACGAGTACAACCTGTGGAAGGGCGCCGACCCCCACTCCAGGGCCTTCACCACGCTCTACAAGGCCCCGTCCAAGGCCATCGGCCAGGCCATGGGCATCGCGAAGGTGCACGAGAGCGCCAAGTGCCTCTCCTGCCACTCGAGGCTCGTCGAGCCCGAGAAGGTCATGGCGAACGTGAAGTGGTCCCTCCAGAACGGCGTCTCCTGCGAGCTGTGCCACGGCCCGTCCGAGAAGTGGATCGAACCGCACGCCCTGCCCAAGGAGAAGAAGTGGAGCCACGAGAAGTCCATGGAGAACGGCATGATCGACCTGCGCGATCCCGCGCGGTGGGCGAGCCATTGCGCAAGCTGCCACCTGCAGATCGACCACGACCTGGTCGCCGCGGGCCACCCGAAGCTGCACTTCGAGCTCGTGGACTACAACGCCCGGACCGGCGCGCACTGGAAGACGGAGAAGCATCCGTCCATGGCGGCCGGTTTCGACGCGAAGATGTGGACGACGGGGCAGGTCGTCTCGTTGGCGGAGGCGCTCCGGAACCTCGCGCGCCATGTCAAGGCCGGCGCGAAGAAGGAGCTTACGGACGGCGCGCGCGAGCAGGCGGCGGCGTACGCCCGGGTGCTGCAGCACGCGGGCGAGATTCCCGCCGACGCGGCCAAGCTCGAGGAGCTGGCCGCGGTGGTCGAGGCGAAGCTGAAGGGCCTCGCGCCCGCGGACGAGTCCCTCCTGAAGACACTCGCCGCCGGGGAGGCCCCCAGGGACTTTTCCGCGGCGCGGCAGGTGGCGCTGGCGTTCCGGGCGCTCTCGACCCGGGCCGCCGCGAAGGCGGACCTCGACAAGCTCTGCGAGCAGATCCTCGCGAAGAACGAGAAGGCGTTCGATGCCGCGAAGTTCGCGGCCGGTTTCGACGCGGTGCGCGCGCATTTCAAGTAAGGCGCGCGTGGAAGTCCTCAAGGGAAGGCGAATGAAGGAGATCCGGATGATGATCCGACGTGCAGCCCTGCTGGCTCTTGGCCTCCTCACCGTGGCGCCCGCGTTCGGCCAGGACAAGCCTCCGGTGGAACTTCCGAAGGCGGACGCCGACGGCTGGATATCGCTCTTCAACGGCAAGGACCTCACCGGGTGGGAGGGCGACCCCGCCGTCTGGAAGGTCGTGGACGGAACCATCTCCGGAAAGGCGGAGAAGGTCGGAGGCAACACGTTCCTCATCTACAACCACCCGTTCTCGGACTTCGTCGTCGAGGCGAAGTGGATCCTGGTCAAGGAAGGCAAGTTCCCCAACAGCGGGCTGCAGTACCGCTCGACGGTGAAGGACTGGAAGAAGTGGGTCGTGCACGGCTACCAGGCTGACATCGGCGACAACTACCACGGCGCGCTCTACGAGGAGGGCGGCAAGCGAGGCCTCATCATCAAGCCGAAGAAGGAGGCGGTGGACACCGTCAAGAAGGACGACTGGAACCAGTACCAGATCACCGCGCAGGGTACGAAGCTCAAGCACGTCCTGAACGGCATCGAGGTCGGCGAGTTCGACGACCAGGACGAGAAGGCCCGGCGGACCGAGGGCATCCTCGCCCTCCAGTACCACGCGCCCGGCGGCTTCGAGATCAAGTGGAAGGATATCCGGATCAAGCTCCTCAAGCAGTGAGCGGGCGGGCGGGAGGGAAGAGGCCGCGGAGAGAGGATCCCCTGGCCTTCGCGCCTCTTCAATTCCAGCTTTGAAGGCAGCACGCGAAGGACGATCGACATCCACGAAGGGGAGAAGGTCGACGCGGGCGCGTTCAAGGCGCTCGTGAAGGCCGCGGTGGCCCGGAATGGCCCGCCGGCGAAGAAACGGTGGACCCTGAGGTGCAATTCCGAGCCGCGGCGCGCGGCGCATGGAGTGAACACAATGGCCGGCAAGAGGTCCAGGAAGTCGGCGAAGGTCGCAATGAGGGCCGCCCCCAAGCGGGTCGCTGCGAAGCCTACCCTCCTCGCAGGCGGAAACCCTCAGATCGCGAAGGCCGACGGCGACGCCCCCGTGCAGGCCTACCTCGCAGCCATGCCGGGCTGGAAACGCGACGTCGGGCGCCGCCTCGACGCGCTCATCGTGCGCACCGTCCCCGGCGTGCGCAAGGCGGTCAAATGGAACTCGCCCTTCTACGGAGTCGAGGGCCAGGGCTGGTTCCTCAACTTCCATACCTTCACGAACTACGTCAAGGTGGCTTTCTTCCGCGGCACGTCGCTGCGTCCTGTGCCCCCCGGCGAGTCCAAGCACAAGGAAGTGCGCTACCGCGACATCCGTGAGGACGACCCGCTCGACGAGGCGCAGATGGCGACGTGGATCCGGCAGGCGGCCGTCGTGCCCGGCTGGGTCCCATAGCGCCGGCCCGCAAGCAGGACGCTGTCGGGCCGCCCCCCCGCCCACCCCTTTCCCCCTCCCGCTCACCGCAGGGCCGCGCCCTTGAGGCCCTCGAGGTACCCCCTCACCCGCTCGTCCTTCGCCTTCCGGAGCGCCATCTCGATCTCGTGCGCGGCGAGCGACGGCTTGAACTCCAGCGCCGCGGGGTCCCCGAGGAGAAGCAGCGCCTCGCCCGCACCGTGCTCCTTCAGGAGAGCGGCGTCCGCCGGGTCCTGGAGATAGCCCAGCGCCCGGAGCGCCCGGCTCCGCTCGTCCCCCTCCGCGGTGGAGGCCTGCGCCCGGAGCTGCGCCCGGAGCTGCGCGAAGAGGGCGTCGGGAGGCCGCAGCGGCTGTCGGGCCGCGACCTCCTCGATCGCGATCACGATGCACGAACGGAGCGCGGGCGAGAAGAGGATCAGCGGCCGCGCCGCGCGGACCTCCTTCGTGAACCCGCCCTCGCCCAGCGGCATGGAGTAGTACTCCCCCACGACCACCCGGGTCCCCAGGTCGAGCGACTGTGCGTGCAGCACGTAGAAGCCGGTCGGAGGGGTGACGGTGAGCTCCGCCGTCTCGTCCTCGCCCGCCTGGAAATACCGCTCCTCCGCCCAGAGGAGATGGTTCGTCTCCCGCTTGGGATGGTGGCCCACGACCAGGATCGACAGCCTGAGGAACTCGCTTCCGAGCCAGCGCTTCCACCGGAGACCCAGGTCGGGATCCGGCTCCCACAGGCGCAGCGCCGCGCGCAGGGAGCCCAGGGAATCCATCCGCGGCATGGAGACCCGGTGGCCCGTGGCCCGTTCCAGGAGTCGGTTGGCCTCGAACGCCTCCGCGCGCCCCGCGGCGAGCCGCGGCAGCAGCTCCTCGAGCCTCGCCGGCGGATTCGCGGGGGACCATCCCCGGTTCTTCTCGAGCCACGCGGCGGGATCCTCGATCGTCTGCCCGGCCAGGAGTTCCATGGCCCCCCGCACGCCCTCCGGGTCTCGCGGCTTCCAGCGCGCGGCGAGCGCCGCCACGGACGAGCGGAGCCAGTCCTCCTCCGACTGGTCCTTCGCGGCCTCCCACCAGGCCCGCGCGGCGCCGAGCACCGCTTCCGGATCGGCGGCGCGGAGCGCGAGGTCCTGATGGCCCAGGTGGAGCAGCGCGGCCGCCGCCACGTCGCAGACCCGCGGGCCGTCGAGCGGTCGCTCCTTCGCGAGGAGCCGGGCGAACTCGGCCGCCGCCGCGCGCCCGCCGATGCGGATCATCGCGCCCGCCGCCTGGAGGGCCTTGGCCTCGCCGGGGGAGTCCTTCTCGAGCGCCTGCGAGAGGTAGCGGAGCGCCGGCCGGCCCGCGCGCACGAGGTCCGCCTCGAGTTCGTGCCACACGAAGGGCTCCACGATCGCCGTCTCCGTGGCCATCCCCCCGGGCCAGCGGAAGGCCGCCAGGTGGCGCGCCCGGAGGTCGAGCGGCACCGCGTCCCCCTCCCCCTGCGAATAGAGCAGGGCCACCACCGGGAAGCCGTGCTTCGGTCCCGCCGCCACCGCCTTCTTGAAGCCCGGCTCCGCGCCGGCCCCCATGAGGACGAGGGTGCGGAACGCCTCGTCGCGCTCCTCCTCCTTGGCGGACGAGAGCTTCTCCACGTTCTGGGCGAGGGGGTCTTCCGCCTTCCGGGGGGCGCAGCCCGCCAGGAGGAGGACCAGCAGGCCGGCGGCGCGGGTCTTCATGTGCATCTGGATGCTGTGGTTCGATTGCATTGATCCCCTGGGTTGTCCCCCGGGGGGGCCAACCCATTGAACCAGCGCGGACTCACCCCAAGCCCCGGGATTTTCGCTTGACGTCTCCCCGGAGGCGCCCCTATATTGCCATCTCCTCCCTCTCATGGGTAGAAACTCGTCGATCCCGGTCGTCATCCTCTGCGGCGGCATGGGCACGCGCCTCCGCGAGGAAACCGAATTCAAGCCCAAGCCGCTCGTCCCGATCGGCGACATGCCGATCCTCTGGCACATCATGAAGCTCTACGGCCACTACGGCTTCCGCCGCTTCGTGCTCTGCCTGGGCTACAAGGGGCATCTCATCAAGGAGTTCTTCCTCGAGTACCCCTGGCGCTCCAACGACGTCACGCTCCACCTCAAGAGCCACCGGCAGGTGGTCCACGGCGCCCATCCCCCCGAGGACTGGGAGATCACCTTCGCCGAAACGGGCCAGGCCACCCCCACGGGCGGACGCGTGAAGAAGATCGAGAAGTACGTGAAAGGCGACCTCTTTTGCGTCACGTACGGCGACGGACTCTCCAACGTGAACCTCGATGCGCTCCTGGCCTTCCACCGCTCGAAGAAGAAGACCGCCACGCTCACCGCGATCCACCCGATGAGCCCCTTCGGCGTGATCGAGGCCTCGGGCGGGCTGGCCCGCTCGTTCAAGGAGAAGCCCCGGCTCGAAGGCCTCATCAACGGCGGGTTCTTCGTCTTCGACCGCGACGTCTTCGATTACCTGCAGGAGGACTCCGTGCTCGAGGAGAGGCCGCTGCGCACGATCGCCGCGGAGGGGGGCCTGGCGGTCCACGAGCACCGCGACTTCTGGATGTGCATGGACACGTTCAAGGACGTGGAGCGCCTGAACCACATGTGGGCCGCCGGCGAGCGCCCCTGGGTGGTGTGGAAGTGAAGGTCCTCGTCACCGGCGCCACCGGAATCGTGGGCGGATGGCTCGTGAAGGCGCTCGTCGACCGCGGCGACTCCGTGGCCTGCCTCGTCCGCGACGAGGTCCCCCGGTCGATCTTCCACGCCCTCGGACTCGACCGCAGGGTCGCGACCGTCCGCGGCGCGCTCGAGGATGCCGACACCGTGATGCGGGCCTTCAACGAGTACGAGGTCGAGGTGGTCTACCACCTCGGGGCGCAGGCCATCGTGGGCGTGGGAAACCGCCACCCGGTCTCGACGTTCGAGGCGAACATCAAGGGCTCGTGGAACGTGCTCGAGGCCGCGCGCCAGCACAAGCCCCTCAGAAAGCTCGTCTACGCCACGAGCGACAAGGCCTACGGCGACCTCCCCACGCTCCCTTACACCGAGGACATGCCCCTCCGCGGCTCGCATCCGTACGACGTCTCCAAGTCCTGCGCCGATCTCCTCGGCCAGTGCTACCTCGCGACCTACAAGCTCCCCGTCGCGATCGTCCGCTGCGGCAACATCTACGGGGGCGGAGACCTCAATTTCAACCGCATCATCCCCGGGACGATCCGATCGGTGCTGGAGGGCCAGCGCCCGGTGGTCCGCTCCGATGGGACGCCCCTTCGCGACTACCTCCACGTGCAGGACGCCGTCTCGGCCTACCTGGTGCTCGGCGCCTCGCCCGCGACCGGCGCCTTCAATTTCGGGACCGAGCGGCCGACCTCGGTGATCGACCTCGTGCGTCTCATCCTGGTCCTCATGAAATCGAAGCTCCGGCCCGAGGTCCGCAACGAGGCGTCGAACGAGATCGCCCAGCAGTGGCTCTCCTCGAAGAAGGCCCGGGAGACGCTGGGCTGGAAGCCCGAGCTCGACCTCAAGCGCGGCCTCGTCGAGACGATCGCCTGGTACCGCAAGCACTTCAAGTAGCGTGAAGGTCCTCGTCTTCGGCGCGTCGGGGCAGCTGGGAAGCCTGCTGCCGCCCGCCTTCGCGGCCCACAGCGTCCGCGGGATCACGAGGGCGGACGCCGACCTCCGCGACGCCGCGGCCGTCCGAAAGGCGGTCGGGGAGTCGTCGCCCGACGCGGTGGTCCTGGCGGCCGGGAACGCGGACGCCGACTTCTGCGAGGACCATCCCGGCGACGCCTACGCCGTGAACGTGGACGGCGCGCGGAACGTCGCCGAGGCCACCCGCGGACGTCACCTGACCGTCTTCTCCACTGACCACGTCTTTGACGGCCGGGCCGGGCCGTACTCTGAGGAGGACCGCCCCAATCCGATGAACGTGTACGGACGCACCAAACTCGAGGCCGAGCGGATCGTGCAGAGCGTCAACCCCCGCAGCCTGGTGGTGCGCACCACGCTCGTCTTCGCCCCCGGGGACCGCAGCTTTTTCTCGAAGCTGCTCTCGACGAAGGAGCCCGTTCCCTGCTGGAGCGACCACGTGGCGACGTACACCTACGGCCCGAACCTCGCGCAGTCCGTGGCGGAGCTGGTGGAAGCGGGGAGGACGGGCGTGTGGCACGTGGCGGGCACGGATGTCCTCAGCCGCCACGACTTCTCGCTCAAGGTGGCGGCGCGTTTTGGGCTTGATCCGTCGCTCTTCCGGCCGGTGCCGCTCGCGCGGTCGGCGCCCCGCGCGCCTCGGCCGCTCCGGGCGGGGCTGCGCACAGAGAAGGCCCGCGCCGCGCTGCGGACGAAATTGTTATCGAGCGACGAAGCGCTTGAGTTAGCATACCGGGCCTATGGACGCCCTTAGGGACGAGATTTTCGCGCTCGTCCGGAAATACGTCCGCGGGCGGAAGGCGCCGGCCTGGCGCGCCGGCCAGGACAAGGTCCCCTACGCGGGCCGGGTGGTGGGCGAGGAGGAGGTGCTCCACCTCGTGGACGCCTCGCTCCAGTGCTGGCTGACGCTGGGGGAGTTCGGCGACAGGTTCGAGGCGAAGCTCAAGCAGTTCCTCGGCGCCCGGGACGCCATCCTCGTCAACTCCGGCTCGTCGGCGAACCTGGTGGCGATCACCGCGCTGTGCTCGGAGATGATCGGCGAGCCGCTTCGCCCGGGCGACGAGGTGATCACGCCGGCGGTCACCTTCCCCACCACGCTGGCGCCCATCGTGCAGAACAACCTGGTCCCCGTCTTCGTGGACTGCGAGCTCGGGACCTACAATGCGGACATCGCGCA
>JAHFOZ010000618.1 GCA_023261405.1 Planctomycetota bacterium | reverse complement strand
CGACTTCCTGGGGCTCAAGGAGCCCATCCCGATGGCGGAGCACGAAGTGAACAAGATGCTCGTGGACCAGTCGGGCAGCGAAGAGGAGAAGCCGAAGATCAAAATCGATTTCCAGAAGGGCGACACGGTGCGCGTGAAGGAAGGGGCGTTCGAAAACTTCGACGGGATCGTCGAGGACATCAACCCCCAGAAGGGCCTGGTGGGGATCACGATCACGATCTTCGGCCGGGCGACGCGGGTGGACCTGGAGTACTGGCAGGTAGAGAAAGTCTAGTTCCGGGGTAGAGCATGCCTCCAAAAAAAGAAGTGATGGCGAAGATCAAGCTGCAGTGCCCGGGCGGGCAGGCCACGCCCGCGCCCCCGGTGGGCCCGGCGCTGGGCCAGCACGGCGTGAACATCGGCGAGTTCGTGAAGAAGTTCAACGACGCCACGCGGAAGGAGAACGGGCTCGTGATCCCGTGCATCGTCACGGTCTACAAGGACCGGACGTTCGAGATCCTGTACAAGACGCCGCCCGCGAGCGTGCTCCTGAAGAAGTTCGCCAACGTGGTGAAGGGGAGCGGCACCCCCAACAAGGACAAGGTGGGGACGGTGACGCGCAAGCATCTTGAGGAAATCGTCAAGATCAAGGCGCTCGACATCACGGGCGCCACGCTCGAGGCGAAGATCCGCGTGGTGGAGGGCACCGCGCGGAACATGGGCATCAAGGTCGAAGGGTAGGGTATGCGGAAGCGGAGCAAGAGGTACAGGGCCGAAGCCGCCAAGGTGGACGCGCTGAAGCGTTACCCGGTGGAAGAGGCGGTGGCTCTCGTGAAGTCGATGGGGTCCACCAAGAACGACCAGACGGTCCAGATCGCGGTGAAACTCGCGATCGACCCCAAGAAGAGCGAGCAGGCGATCCGCGGATCGGTGGCGCTGCCCAAGGGCATCGGCAAGGTCCGCCGGGTGATCGTCTTCGCGGACGGCGACGAGGCCCGCGTGGCCCAGGAGATGGGGGCCGAAGCCGTGGGGATGGAGGACCTGTCCAAGAAGATCGAGGGGGGCTGGCTGGAGTTCGACGTAGCCATCGCCATGCCCCGCACGATGAGGGTGATCTCGAAGCTGGGCAAGGTGCTGGGTCCCAAGGGGCTCATGCCCTCGCCCAAGAACGGGACCGTGACGGACGACGTGAAGACGGCGGTGCGGGAGTTCAAGGCCGGCAAGATCGAGTACCGCAACGACGCCGCGGGAAACGTGCAGGCGGCGGTGGGGAAGATGTCGTTCCCGGCTGACGACCTGAAGGCGAACGTGGACGCGTTCCTCGAGCACATCAAGTCGGTCCGCCCCGCGACGGTGAAGGGGATCTACATCCAGGCCGCCTCGATCGCGGCCTCCATGGGGCCGGGGGTGGCGCTGGCGGTCGAGGGCTAGGAGCGAAACTTATGTCCAAGGTGTTGCGCAAGAAGATGGTGGACGAGCTGGCCGAGAAGTTCAAGGGCCAGAAGAATCTGGTGCTCGTCGACACGAAGGGGCTCACGGCCCGCCAGGCCACCGAGCTCCGGGCCGAGCTCCGCGAGAGCAAGGTCCAGATGAGGGCGGTGAAGAATTCGGTCGCGCTCTACACCTTCAGGAAGCTGGGCGTGGAGGGGTTCGACAAGTCCCTCACCGGCATGAACGCGGTGATCTACGGGGCCGACCCGCTGGCCATCGCGAAGAGGCTCGTGGCCTACAAGGAGAAGAACCAGCGCCCCGAGGTGCGGGCGGCCGTCATCGAGGGGAAGCCGGTGTCCCCCGCCGCCATCGGGGACCTGGCCAAGCTGCCGGGCCGCGAGGAGATGCTCGCCCAGGTGCTCGGGTTGATGAACGGCGTGACGGCCCAGTTCGTGAGCACCCTGAACGAGATCCCGCGGAAATTCGTGGGCACCCTCCAGGCGGTCGCCGACAAGGACAAGGAGAAGAAGTGATGGGCACCCTGACGAACCTCCTGGACGAGTCGCAGAAACTGGCGGAGGCGGAGCGGGTGGAATTCCTGGGAACGCTCCTCGAGAGGGAGGGCGCGCTAGGACTGTCGCGGCTGCTCCGGTCGCTGGAGGCGAAGCTCGGCGTGACCGCGGCAACGGGCGGCGGGGCGGGTCCCGCGGCGCCTGCGGCGGAGTCCAGGAAGGCGGAGGCGCCCACGTCCTTCGACGTGGTGCTCAAGAGCCCGGGCGCGAAGAAGATCGACGTGATCAAGGTGATCCGCGAGGTTTCGGGGCTGGACCTCATGGGGGCCAAGAACCTTGCGGAGAAGGGCGGAGAGGTCAAGAAGGGCGTCCCCAAGGAGGAGGCCGACACGCTCCTCAAGAAGCTGAAGGATGCGGGAGCCGAAGCCGAGGTGAAGCCCGCGTAGCGGGTGGCGGCTGGGGCTTGCAAGATAAAGACGGAACAGGGGCATAAGGAGAATAGAGATGGGCAACGTCGCGGGTCTGGTGGACGAGGTCGGCAAGCTC
>JAHFOZ010000231.1 GCA_023261405.1 Planctomycetota bacterium | reverse complement strand
GATCGGCGCCCTCGGGAAGGGGCCGATCAGCCTTCCGGTGCGTCATCACGGGGATGGCTCGTAGGAGGGATCCCCCTGTCCGGGGACGGGGCGGCCCGGCCACCGGGCCCCGAAGCTCCCTTGATTCCGGGTTCCCGCTTCGGATACGATCTCGGATCCTCATGGACCTCAGGGCCATCTTCTTCGACATCGACGACACCCTCTTCTCCACCACCGATTTCGCCCTGAAGGCCCGGGGCGCGGCGGTCGCGGCCATGCGGCGCCACGGCCTCCGCCTGCCCGCCGAGCACCTTCTTCGCGAACTGACGGAAGTGATCGCGGAGTTCTCCTCGAACTACGAGCATCATTTCGACAAGCTGCTCCTCCGGCTCCCCCGGCGCTCCTTCGACGGGGTCAACCCCGCCATCCTCATCGCCGCCGGCGTCCAGGCCTACCATGACGCCAAGGTCGACCAGCTCCGCCCCTACCCGGACGTGCCCCCCGCGCTCCGGCACCTCGCTCGCACCGACCTCGTCCGCGGGATCATCACCGCGGGACTCGAGGTCAAGCAGGCGGACAAGCTTCTCCGCCTGGGGCTCTATGATCTTTTCACCCCCACCGCCCTCTTCATCTCCGACCAGATCGGGATCTCCAAGCCGAATCCCAAGCTCTACCAGCGGGCCTGCGACGAGCTGGGTCTCAAGCCCCGCGAATGCCTCTACGTGGGGGACCACCCGACCCACGACATCGACCCCGCCAACGAGCTGGGGATGATGACGGCGCACGTCCTCCGGGGCCGCCACGCCCCACTCCCGGGGAAGACCAAGGCCACCTGGTCGCTCGGAAACTTCAAAGAACTCTTGACCGTCCTCCGCAAAGAACTTAATGTACGAGCCTGAAAAAGCCCGATTTTGAACGCGGGTCCGTTGGTTCGCCGGGTCCCCAAGGCCGCATCCTGTGAAGCAATGACCCGTCCCCCGACCCCCCACTCCCTTTAGGGGCGCCCGATGCCCGACAACGACTATGTCGCCATCCTCGATTTCGGCTCCCAGTACACCCAGTTGATCGCCCGGCGCACCCGCGAAGCGAGCGTCTTCTGCGAGATCCACACGCCGGACGTGAAGCCGGAAGAGCTCAAGAAGCACCGGCTCAAGGCCGTCATCCTTTCCGGGGGACCCGCGAGCGTCTACCAGCGGAAGGCCCCCAGCTGCGACCCGAAGATCTTCGACCTCGGGGTGCCGGTCCTGGGGATCTGCTACGGGATGCAGCTCGGCGCCAAGCTCCTCGGCTCCAAGGTGGCCGCCGCGGCCGATCGCGAGTACGGCCGCACGGATCTCGTCACCAAGGGCAGCGACAAGCTCTTCCGCGGCGTCCCCCACGAGAGCCAGGTGTGGATGAGCCATGGCGACAAGATCGAAGCCAGCACCAAGGAATTCGAGGTCCTCGCCTCCACGAAGAACTGCAGCTACGCCGCGGTGCGCCACCGGAAGCGCGCGTTCTACGGGGTGCAGTTCCACCCCGAGGTCCATCACACCCCCTTCGGCTCCCAGATCCTGAAGAACTTCCTCTACGCCATCTGCGGCTGCCGCGGCGACTGGGAGATGAAGTCCTACGTCGACAACGCCATCGCCGAGATCCGGCGCACCGCGGGCAAGGACCACGTGCTCTGCGCACTGTCCGGCGGCGTCGATTCGGGCGTGGTGGCGGCCCTCGTCCACAAGGCGATCTCCAGCCGGCTCACCTGCGTCTTCGTGGACAACGGCCTGCTCCGGAAGGGCGAGGCCAAGAAGGTCCGGGACTTCTTCGAGAAGCGCATCCACGTCAACCTCGTCTGCGTCGATGCGTCCGCCAAGTTCCTCAAGAAGCTCAAGGGCGTCTCCGATCCCGAGGAGAAGCGGAAGATCATCGGGCACGTCTTCATCGACGTATTCCACGCGGCCGCCCGGCCCCTCAAGCAGGTCAAGTTCCTCGCGCAGGGGACCCTGTATCCGGACGTCATCGAGTCCCGCTCCGCGCTCGGGGGCCCGTCCGCCAAGATCAAGACCCACCACAACGTGGGAGGCCTTCCGGAGAAGCTCGGGTTCAAGCTCATCGAACCCCTGCGCTTCCTGTTCAAGGACGAGGTCCGCCGCATCGGCCGCGAGCTGGGTCTCTCCGAGGAACTGGTGAAGCGCCAGCCCTTCCCGGGCCCCGGCCTCGCCGTGCGCTGCCCCGGCCCCCTCACCCAGGAGCGCCTGGACGTGCTTCGCGAGGCGGACGAGATCGTCTGCCACGAGATCGAGAAGGTCAAGCTCAACGAGAAGCTCTGGCAGTACTTCGCGGTCCTCCTCCCGGTGAAGAGCGTGGGCGTCATGGGCGACGAGCGCACGTTCCAGGACACCGTCTCCGTGCGCCTCGTCGAGAGCCTCGACGGCATGACCGCCGACTGGGGCCGCGTGCCCCATGACGTGCTGGCCACCATCAGTTCCCGGATCGTGAACGAGGTCAAGGGCGTGAACCGGGTCGTCTACGACATCAGCTCCAAGCCGCCTTCGACCATCGAATGGGAGTAGGCCTTGCCCGCGAACCGCGACATCCTCTTCGGTAAGATCGCCGTCGACCAGGGCTTCTGCACCTCCCCGCAGGTGGACGAGTGCATCCGGATGCAGATGCAGCTCCAGTCCCCCCACCAGCCCGCGTCCTCCCTGGGCCGCCTCCTCATCGAGCGGGGATTCCTCTCGGAGGAGCAGCACGGGAAGGTCCTCGCCCTGCAGAACCAGAACCTGGACCTCGTGGATCCCATGGTCAAGAAGCGCCGGGAGGCCGCCCTCTTCGGCAAGCTCGCCGTGCGCGAGGGACTCCTCACTGAGGACGAGGCCAACGAGTGCCTCCGCCTCCAGGCCATGGAAGGCGAGACGCGGAACCTGGGCGAGGTTATGGTCCAGCGCGGCTACCTGACCGCCGACCAGGTCAAGGAACTCCTGGGCAAGCAGCTCAAGCGCATCATGTACTGCGGCGCCTGCAAGCTCTCCTTCACCGTCCTCAGCCTCACGGAGGGGAAGACCATCAATTGCCCCAAGTGCAAGGCCCCGCTCCAGGACGGCAAGCCCACCCAGTCCGTGCGCACCGACGCCGAGTTCTCCACCCAGGTCTACCGCGCCATCAAGGCGGGCATGCCACCGCCCCCCCAGGAGAAACTCACGCCCCGTCCCACGGCCAAGCGCACCAGGGTCAAGTGCGTCATCTGCGATCACGAGTTCGAGGCTCTCCTCGACTCCACCCAGCGCGTGCAGTGCCCCTCCTGCATTACCACCTTCACCCCCAAGAGGTAGCCCGCCGTCACGGAGAGCCCCAGTCACTCCCCGTGACAGCTTGTCGTCCCGGGATATTGACCCACTCAATCCCTTGTGCTATGCTGGACGCGAGACCACTAGGGATCGTGCATCCTGGGGAAAAGGAGAGCATGGAGCAGCGGCTGGAGGGGGTTTCCGCCCAGATCCTGGCCCGCCCGGCGGTCGGGGTACGCCTCTCCCCCAACGCCCTCCGCGTGCTCGAGAAACGTTACCTCCTCAAGGACGACCGCGGGCGTCCCGCCGAGACCCCAGAGGAGCTCCTCTGGCGCGCCGCCTCCCACGTGGCCCTCGCCGAGCGACTCTACGGCGCCGACGAGAAGCGCCTCGGCGAGACCGCCGCCCGCTTCTACCGCATGATGGCGGCCCTCGAATTCCTCCCCAACTCGCCCACCCTCATGAACGCCGGCCGCCGCCTCGGCCAGTATTTCGCCTGCTTCGTCCTGCCCGTCGCCGACGCCATCGTCGACGATAAGGACGAGGGCATCTTCGACGCCGTCCGCTCCGCTGCCTTCATCCACAAGACCGGCGGCGGCACGGGCTTCGGCTTCTCCCGCCTGCGCCCCGAGTCCGCCCTCGTGACCTCCACCCAGGGCCAGGCCAGCGGACCCGTGAGCTTCATGCGCGTCTTCAACGCCGCCACCGACGCCATCCACCAGGGAGGCTTCCGCCGCGGCGCCAACATGGGCATCCTCCGCGTGGACCATCCGGACATCCTGGACTTCGTGAACCTCAAGGCCGACCCGCGGGAGATGTCCAACTTCAACCTGTCCGTGGCCGTCACCGGAGAATTCCTCCGCTCCCTCCGGGGGAACCGGAAGCACTACGTGGTCGAGCCCCACACCGGCCGCAAGCTCCCCCTCCGTGACAAGGTGCGTGACGCCTCGGGAAACCTGACGGGCTACGGCGAGCACGAATGGACCGCCCGCGAACTCTTCGACCTCATCGCCCGCCGCGCCTGGGAGACGGGCGAGCCCGGGCTCTTCTTCGTCGACCGTGCCAACCAGTTCAACCCCACGCCCGCCCTTGGGGAGATCGAGGCTTCCAATCCCTGCGGCGAGCAGCCCCTCCTCCCCTGGGAGGCGTGCAACCTGGGCTCGATCAACCTGGACCGCTTCGTGGAGCCCGCCGGCCCCCTGGGCCAGGCATCCTCCCCCGAAAGCCGGATCCGCTGGAAGGCCCTCGGAGAGACGATCTCCCTCGCCGTGCGCTTCCTCGACGACGTCATCGACGTCAACGCCTACCCCAAGCCCCAGATTGAGGAGGTCGTCAAGGGCAACCGGAAGGTCGGGCTCGGCGTCATGGGCTGGGCCGACATGCTCTTCCGCCTCGGCCTCCCCTACGAGTCGGAAGAGGCCTTCGCGCTCGCGCGCTCCGTGATGCGCTTCGTGCGCGACGAGGGCTGGAAGGCCTCCCAGGATCTCGCCCGCGAACGCGGCGCCTTCCCCAATTGGAAGGGCAGCGCCTGGGACACGGGGCACCCTTACTTCGCCGCGGCTTCCCCGATGCGGAATGCCGTCGTCACCACGGTCGCGCCCACGGGCACGCTCTCCATCCTCGCGGGCTGCTCGGCCGGCATCGAGCCGCTCTTCTCCCTCGCCTTCGTCCGCAAGGTCCTGAACGGGGAGGAGCTCCCCGAGGTCCATCCCTACTTCCAGGAAGTGGCCGAGCGGGAGAAGTTCGCCTCGCCCGGACTCGCGGAGCGCCTTGCGGAGGCGGGCTCCTGCCGGGAGATCCCGGAGATCCCCGCCCGCTGGCGCGACGTCTTTGCCTGCGCGCACGACGTCTCCCCTGAGGGGCACCTCCGAATGCAGGCCGCCTTCCAGGAGTGGACCGACAGCGCCGTGTCGAAGACCGTGAACTTCCCCGCCTCCGCGACTCCGGAAGACGTCCGCCGCGTGTTCGAGCTCGCCTCCACGCTCGACGTGAAGGGCATCACCGTCTATCGCGACCGGTCGCGCGACTTGCAGCCCATGGCGCTTCGCACGGCCGCCGCGCCGCCCGCGGCCGCGGAACGCCGCCCCGTGCCCGGGGAGGCCACCGGCGTCCGGTACCGGTATCCCACGAACCTCGGAAACGCCTACGTGACGATCACCGACGACGCGGAGGGTCCGCGCGAGGTGTTCATCAGCCTGGGCAAGTGCGGGAGCGACATCGGCGCGCTCTCCGAGGCCATCGGCCGGCTGGTCTCGGCGGCGCTCGCCCGCCGGGTCCCGCCCGAGGAACTCGCCCGCCAGCTCGTGGACATCACCTCCCAGCCCGTGCCCGGGGCCGACGGCTGGGTGAAGTCGCTTCCCGACGCCGTGGGGCAGGCGCTCCTGCGGCACCTGGGCCGGCCCAAGGCGGACCCGGGCGCCGCCACCGGCGGGCTCTGCCCCGAGTGCGGCGGCCCTCTGCGCTTCGAGGAGGGCTGCTCCAAGTGCTCGTGCGGACACACGAAATGCTGAACTGAACGACCTGAAATCTTTCTTCCCCCAAAGTCAGGGCGCCCTCCTACCTAGATGGGCGCCCTGTGTATTTTAAATGGATCCTCGCCTCAAAACCGTCTGCTATAGTGAGAACCCAATGCCCCCTCCCCGCAAGCCGTCGCGGCCGCGGATCGAACCCGCGGCCCGGGCGCCGCAGAAGAAACTCCCCATCCCCCTCCTGGCGGGGATAGTCGCCGGCGCCGTGGGGCTCATCGCGTTCCTCTTCATCGCCCTGGGAGGGGATGGGGCGCCGCCGCCCACCCCGCCCAAGCCCCCTCCGCTTCCCCCGGAACCCAGGTACGCCGTCCAGATCCACCAGGTGGACGGCGGCCGCAGTCGCCAGTTCACGGTCTTCGTCCACGGCACCGGTCCCGTGAAACCCGAGGGCTTTGTCGCCGTGGACGAGTCGGGCAAGGAGCATCCCGCGGCCGCCGCCGATCCGCGGGAGTACTATTTGCGCGAGTTCCAGGCTGAGCCCACGGGCGCGGCCTTCAGCTTCAACCTGCCCATGGCCCCCGCCTCCTGGGACCTCCGCGTGCCCGGCGGGAAGAAGCATCCGATCTACCGCGCGCCGGGCAAGGAACTCTTCAGGATTGTCCCCGCCGACGCCGTCTTCGACCACTGGACCCTCTCCGTGGGCAAGCCCCGGATCGCCGACGGAAAGATGGAAGTGGACGTGGGCGTCCAGGGGTCCGCCACGCTGGACTCCCAGCGGCTTCTCCTGATCGCCGACACGGGCGAGGTCCTCCCGCCGGTTCTGCTCGGGCGCCCTCCCCTCAAGCTCCGCTACGCCCTCCCCAGGGGCGCTCGGGAGCTGCGCCTCCAGCTCTCCTTCAGGGAGATGACCCCGGACTACCTCGTCTTTCCCCTTACGGACACGAAGGAGGCCGCGCCCGCCCCGACTGAGATCCCCGCGCCTCCGCCTCCCAAGTCCGTGTCGAACCTCCGCGCGGTCTTCGAGACGAAACTTGCCGATCCCGTGGCGGCCCTCAAGTGGCTCGCGGAGCAGCCCGCGGCGGACGCCCGACCGGTGGCCGCCCAAGCTGTCCCCAGGCAGATCCAGGACGATCTCGCCGCCGGCCTGAAGGCCTTCGAGGAGGGCCGTGCCGACGTCGCGGAGAAGCACCTCGTCCGCGCCGCGCTCCTGGCCGCCCCCTACCAGCCGGAGTTCTCGAAGCAGCTCATGCGGATGCTTTTCCTCCTCCGGCAGCCGCGCAAACTCCCCACGGGCTGCGAGGCCTGCAAGGGCGCGGGCGCGTCGGCCTGCGCGACCTGCCAGCAGGGCCTCGTCCTGGGCCCCTGCTCGCGCTGCGAGGCGAAGGGACAGGTGAACTGCATCCTCTGCGACGGCTCCGGCAAACAGGACCACCACGGGTTCAAAGGGAAGATGGTCCTCACGATCGGCGACACGATCGTGACCACCCCGCAGGGCAAAGGGACCATCCACGGCCAGGTCGCGACCTACCTCTTCAAGCCCTGCACCGCGGGATCGTTCCATCTCGACACCAGCAATGTCATCACCTGCAAGTGCGGGGAGAAGGACCCCCGCGTGCGCCCCGTGACCTTCAACGGCAGCAAGCCCTGCGCCGAGTTCTGGAAGGAATTCAAGCTCAACGCCTTCAACGGCCGGGCGAAGATCCAGATCCTCAGCAGCAAGGACCAGCTCGTCCCCTTCAGCTCGTCGGCGGCGCGCCGCTTCTTCGCCGACTACGAGGTCTGCAAAGGCGGGAGCCTATCCTGCGACCGCTGCGAGGGCCGCAAGCAGGGCCCCTGCACCGTCTGCTCCGGCAGGGGCAAGGCTTCCGTGATCTGCTCCTCGTGTGAAGGCACCTCCCAGAAGCCGTGTGCGGCCTGCAACGGCTACGGGGATCCCTCCTGGCTCGCGAGGCTCCTGCCCGAGGCGCCGGGTCTCCCGGCCACGCTCGGGGCCCATGCGGTCGCAATCCGCGACTGGCTCGACGTGCGCGCCCGGGCCGCGTCGAGGAGGGAGGACCTGACCCTGCGGCTCGCGGAGGCAAGGAAGGGCCTCGATCCCGCGGCGAAGCTCTCCGACGACCTGGTCGATGTCCAGTGCCCCCGGTGCCGGTCCAACGGCTCCGCCTGCGAGGACTGCTGGGCCACGGGACGGCGCGAGTACTTCGCCGGGACGGCCCAGTACGAACGGTACGTCCTGGCCCAGCGCCTCGAACGCCAGCTCAAGGAGATCGAGAAGCTCCCGGGCGCCCCGGTCCTGGACTCCGTCGAGGCCGCGGCCGCCGTCGCGGCGACGAAACCCCCGCCGCCTCCGCCCCGGCCCCGCACGCCCGACACGTCGGTGGCGATCCCCAGGGACGTCGATGAGGCGATCCGCCAGGCCGACGCCTTCCACGAGACCGGCAAGACGCACCTGGAGAAGGCCAAGGCCTCGGACGACCAGAAAGTGTGGATGGAGGAGGCCGTGCAGGCGGTGGCGGACCTCAAGAAGGCCCAGGTGCTCTACGCCGCCGCCCAGGACAAGCTCGATGCCGTGGGCGCCGCGGTCCCGCGCGACCTCCAGGCGAAGTTCCGCATCAACATGCAGGCCCTCATGATGGCCCGCCGCACCGCGCCCTG
>JAHFOZ010000230.1:5622-8376 GCA_023261405.1 Planctomycetota bacterium | reverse complement strand
GGCCGCTGCGCGGTGGGGCGCTTCGACGTCGTGGAGAACCGGATCAGCGGGCTCAAGACCCGCGAGATCTACGAGTCTCCCGCCGCGGCGATCCTGCTCACCGCCCACCGGGCGCTGGAGTCGATCACCCTCGAGCGCGAGGTGATGCACTTCAAGGAGCCGCTCTCCCAGCGCTACGCCGACCTCGTCTACGAGGGCAAGTGGTTCCTTCCGGTCCGCGAAGGGCTGGACGCCTTCTTCGCGCGGATCAACGAGAAAGTCACCGGGACCGTCCGGCTCGCCCTGTGCCGCGGCGCGCTCACCGTCACCGGGAGGAAATCACCCCACTCGCTCTTCGTGGCCGGCCCCCAGGCCCCGCCGTCCAGGTCGGGGCGATGAGGGTCGAGGTCCTCTCCACCGGGACGGAGCTCCTGCGCGGCCGCACCGTGGACACGAACGCCGCGTGGCTGGGCGCCCAGCTCGAGAAGGCCGGCCTCGAGGTGCGCCACCGCCAGACCGTGGACGACCACCCCGGGCGCCTGGTCGATGCCCTCAAGCTCGCGTGCGCCCGGGCGGACATCGTCCTCCTCACGGGCGGCCTGGGGCCCACGGAAGACGATTACACCCGCAGCGTCGCCGAGGAGGCGTTCCACCGCCCCCTGGTCTTCCGGCCCGCGCTGTGGAAGGCCATCCGGCAGCGGTTTCGGAACCACCGCATCCGCATGGCGGCCATCAACCGGCGCCAGGCGTACGTGCCCGAGGGTTCCGTCGTGCTGCCGAACCCCCACGGTTCCGCCCCCGGTTTTGCGATCCGCCAGGACGGCGTCTTCTTCGCCGCGATGCCCGGACCGCCCCGCGAGATGATGCCCATGTTCCTCGACCACGTCCTGCCGCGCATCCGCCGGAAGGCGCCCTTCGAGGTCTGGGAGGCGAAGGCCTTCGGCCTGCCGGAGGGGACGGTCGACGAGGCCGTCCGCCGCGCCGTGGGAGCGCGCGCGACCTACGGCTTGACCGTCCGCGGGGGGCAGGTTAGTATCTCGATCAGGGCAGAGGGGTCACGCCGGAAGAAGACCCTGCACGATCTTTCGCGCCGCGTCCGGGCCGCGCTCGGCGAATGCCTGTACGGGCGCGATCTCCCGGAAGAGGTGGCGCGCGGGCTCCTTCGCGCGGGAAAAACGATCTCCGTGGCGGAATCGTGCACGGGCGGGCTGATCGCCCACAAGCTCACCGAGGTGCCCGGGGTCTCGGAGGTCCTGCTGGAGGCGGCCGTGACGTACTCGAACGACTCCAAGGTCCGCCGGCTCGGCGTCCCCCCGGGACTGATCCGGACGCACGGGGCCGTGAGCGAGGAGGTCGCGCGGGCGATGGCTCTGGGCGCGGCCCGGAGCTCCGGCGCGTCCATGGGCGTGGCCGTCACGGGGATCGCGGGCCCCTCAGGGGGCTCGAAGGAGAAGCCCGTGGGCCTCTGCTGCATGGCCGTGGACGGCTGGGTGGAGCGGCGGATCTTCCAGGGGGAGCGCTCGCATGTGAAGGAGCGCGCCGCGGGCTTCGCCCTGAACATGGTGCGTCTCAAACTGCTGCGGGAAGAGGGGCATGCGGGAAAGAAACTGGGTCTTCGCGGAAGGCGATAGGGCCGCCAGCGCCCGGCTCGCCCATTCGCTCAACGTCTCTCCCCTCACCGCCACGCTGCTCGTCAACCGCGGCCTGCGCGAGGCCGCCGACGCCCGCGGCTTCCTCCACCCGGACCTCGCCGCCCTGGTCAACCCGATGAAGTTCAACGACATGGCGGCGGCGATCGACCGGCTCGAGACGGCCGTGAAGAAGGGCGAGAAGGTCGGCATCTTCGGCGACTACGACGTGGACGGCACCACCGGCACCGCCATCCTCTTCCGGATCCTGGACCTCCTGGGACGCAGGCCCTCCTACCGCGTGCCCCACCGGGTCACCGACGGATACGGCCTCAACGCCGCCGCGGTCGAGGCCTTCGCCTCCGAGGGCGTCACGCTGCTCATCACGGTCGACTGCGGCACAAACGACGTCGAGGAGGTCGCGCTCGCCAAGGAACGCGGCATGGACGTCATCGTGGTGGACCACCACGAGGCCGGCCCCGTGCTGCCGCCGGCCCTCGCGCTCCTCAATCCCAAGCTCAGGGACTCCACGTACGGATTCACCGGGATCTGCTCCTCCGGCATCTCCTTCAAACTCGCGTGGGCGCTCGCCGACCGCACGGACGCGAAACGCCTCCCCGGGTTCGAGGGGTTCATCCTCGACGCGATGGGCCTGGCCGCCCTGGGGACGGTCGCGGACGTCTGCCCCCTCATGGCGGAGAACCGCATCTACGTGCGCTACGGGCTCGACGCCCTCCGGGCTTGCCGGAGCCGCGGGCTCCGCGCGCTCCTGGACCTGGCGAACCTCGAGGGGAAGCCGCTGGAGACCTTCGACATCAGCTTCAAGCTCGCGCCGCGCCTGAACGCCCTGGGCCGCCTGGGCACCGCCATGGACTGCGTGGAACTCCTGGTGAGCGACGATCCCGGGCGCATCGCCGCGATCCTCAAGGTGCTCGAGAAGTCCAACCGTAACCGGAAGAGCCTGGAGGACCAGAACTTCGAGCAGGCCTGCGAGCAGGTGGAGAAGGGGAACGGGGGCGGCGACGCCATCATCGTGGCCGACGAGCGCTGGCACGTCGGCGTGGTGGGCATCGTGGCCGCCCGCCTCGTGGACCGCTACTACCGCCCCTCGTTCGTGCTGGCCGTCGAGGATGGAGTGGCCCGCGGG
>JAHFOZ010000230.1:0-5612 GCA_023261405.1 Planctomycetota bacterium | reverse complement strand
GCACCATCGAGGGCCTTCCCCTCCACGAGGCGCTCGAGACCTGCCGGGACCTCCTCATCACCGGCGGGGGCCACGCGATGGCCGCGGGCCTCTCCCTCAGGGTGGAGAACCTCGAGGCCTTCCGCCGCCGGATGCTCCGTCACGTGGGGGCGCTCCTCACGCCCGAGCGCCTCCAGCCGCGTCTGGAACTGGACGACGAGGTGCCCCTGGCGTCCCTGACGCGCCCCGTCGTGCGCGAACTGGAACGCCTGGCCCCCCATGGCGCGGGCAATCCCGTCCCCACGCTGGCCGTCTCCCACGCCAAGGTGGCGGGCGAGCCGCGCCTCATCGGCAAGCGCAACAATCACCTGACCTTCTTCCTCACGCAGGGCGGGGCGGGGCTGCGGGCCGTGGGCTTCGGGATGGGCGGGCTCCTCGAGCCGCTCAAGCGCGCCCGCTCGGTCTCGGTGGCCTTCACCCCCCAGATCAACGAATGGCAGGGGTCGGAGTCCGTGGAACTCCACCTCAAGGACATGAAGTTCGATGCCTGACCCGCGCAGATATCTCTTGCCGAAAAGACGTTCCGAACCTAAAAGATAGTCAGTTTCACCCCGCCGGGACCTGCTTAGGCCTCTGCGATCCGGGACGCTTTAGGATGATTCTCAAGGGCTTCTGATGGGCAAGTACGACTACCGCGGCGTCATCCACTGTCATTCCACCTACTCCGACGGCACCGGCACCTTCGAGGAGATCGCCAAGGCGGCCAACGAGGTGGGGCTGGACTTCGTGATGATGACGGATCACGACCAGATGAAGCCCATGGAGGACGGCCAGGAGAAGTGGCAGGACAGCGTCCTCATGATCTGCGGGACGGAGATCACGCCCCCCACCAATCATTACATCGCCTTCGGCGAGAAGAAACTCAAGGACGTCGAGAAGCTGAAACTGCTGAAGCCCCAGGAGGTCATCGACGCCGTGGCGGAACAGGGCTGGTTCGGGTTCCTCGCCCACCCCGACCACATGGGCACCAAGAAGTTCCAGGTGCCCAGCCTGCGCTGGGACGCCTGGGACGCCGAGCGCTACACGGGCATCGGCCTCTGGGACCTGATGACCGACTGGCAGAGCCAGCTCGATCGCGATGAGGTCTCCATCGACGTTTACCGCGATTTCGAGGACTGGCTCTCCGGACCCCGCATGGAGACCTTGAAGCGCTGGGACGAGCTCAACCTGAAGCGCAAGGTCGTGGGCATCGGGGAGATCGACAACCACAAGTACGTCAGGGAGCACAACGGGGAGACGCTCCATATCTTCCCCTACGAAGTGGCCTTCCGCACCGTCACCAACCACATCCTCCTCGACAAGCCCCTCGAGAAGGACTACAAGAAGGCCAAGAAGCAGGTCCTCGAGGCCGTGAAGCACGGCAGCCTCTACGTCTCGTTCGATTACTGGGACGACCCCACCGAGTTCGCCTTCGAGATCGACAACGGGAAGAAGGTCGCCGGCATGGGTGACACGATCGAGCTGGGCGAGAAGACCGAGCTCGTGGCCAGCTTCCCCCAGGAAGGGCTCCTCAACGTCTACCACGACGGCCAGTCGGTCCTCGAGGAGGAAGGGGACGAGATCCTGCTGGAGATCGCCGAGCCGGGCGTCTACCGGGTCGAGGCGATGCGCAACGACATCGTCTGGGTGCTCTCCAACCCGATCTTCGTCAAGCCGCCGAAGGGATAGGGGGCGAGCTCGCAGCGGAGAGCTCGTGGCTTGTAGGGCTCTACGAGCTGCACGCTCAGGGGTATTTCAACCCCGCCACCCAGGGGAGCCAGGCCTTCTCGATCTCCTCGAGCTTCCTGCCGGTCGTCTTCTCGAGGGCGGCCAGTCCCGTGGGGTCGTCTTTGGCGCCCGCCTTGAACACCTTGTAGAACCGGGCCAGCATCCCCTGCTCCTGGAGCCAGAGGCAGAGGTAGCGCGCCGTCGCGTAGTTCACGCCCCGGTCGTCCCCGTAGAACTGCTCGGTCGTCGTGCCCGTGAGGTCCTTGAACGCGATGGCCCTGCCCGCCTTGATCGCCTTCTGGAGGCCGGGCAGCCGCCAGTTGACCACGCCCACCAGCTTCCCGTTCCGGTTCCGCGATTCCTCGTAGAGCGAGGCGAACCCCTCGTTGAACCAGCTGGGCACGTCGGGGAAGTCCTCCGCCAGCAGGGGATGAACGAGTTCGTGGGCGAGCGTCCCGGTCCCGGTGGAGATGTTCATCACCATCTTCCGCTCCCGGGCCATGTAGAAGCCGAACGGCGTAGTGGGGGCCTTCTCGTACGCCGTCTTGCAGTAGGCCTCGTAGCTCTCCTTGTCCCTGAAGAGGTAGACGCGGATGGGCTTCTCCGGCTTTTGCGTGAGGAAGTCGTCGTAGAGGTGCTGGTAGACCCGCCCGATCGTCCCCTTGCACTGGCGGAACCTCTCGGGCGTGTCGTTCGACGCGACGAGGAAGTACCCCTCCACCTGCTCGAAGAGGACCGCCGCCCCCAGCTCCTTCCGGATCTCCTCGCCCGCCCGCTTCGCGTCCCCCTCGGAGCGCGGGACGTCCTGCATGTACTGGGGCAGGGAGCGGTCGATCCCGCAGCCCAGGAGGAGGAGGAGCCCCCAGGCGCCCGAAGCCTTCATCCATGCCTCCGGAGGATCAGACGGAACCTCCCGGTCGATTATAGCGCGGAATCCATCAGGCGCGCGGTCCGTCGAGCGCGGCCTGGATCGCCTCCCACCAGCGGGGAAAAACCGCCTTCACCGAGTAGCGCGCCTCGACCCGCGCCCGCGCCGCGGCGCCGTCCATCGCCAGGGCGCGCTCGATCCCCGCCTCCCAGTCCTCGCCCGTCACGCCCGCATCGCCCACGATCTCGGCATTCACGCCCACGGGAGAGGCCACCACCGGGAGGCCGCACGCCATGTACTGGAGCAGCTTGAAGCCGCACTTCCCGCGCGACCATGCGTCGTCCGGCAGGGGCATGATCCCCACCGCCGCCGTGCGGAGCGCCGCCACTTCGCTCTCGGGGGTCCAGGGGACGAATTCGCACTCGAAGTCGGGCCGCTGGTTGCACACGACGCGCAGCGGCTGCCGGATCCGCGGCCGGATCGAGGCCAGCGGCTTCAGGTTCTCCCGGCTCCCGGTCCAGACCACCGTCTTCCCGTCGCGAATCCCGGGAAAGTAGCGGTCGGTGTCGATCGGGGTGGGGACCACGCTCACGCGGTCCGTGTGCTGCCGCGCCCAGGCCGCGAGCGTCTCGTTCCCCGCGATGACGCGCGTGGCCCGGCGGCAGATCGTGGCGATCGCCTCGGGGTGCCGCAGGTGGATCGCGTCGTCGAAGTCGAAAACGCTCCGCGGCGCCAGGGCCATCGCCCAGCGCTCGAGGGTCGGCGCCCAGGAGACCAGGAGCTCCCGTTCGATGTAGACGAGGTCGTGCAGCGGGCCGCGGACGATCGCGGTGAGGCGGCTGAAGAGCTTGAGGGCCGAGAAGATCGGCGCCAGGGCTCCGCAGCCGCGGGGAAGGTCGAAGCGCGAGAAGTCCTTCTGCGGCCGGCAGGGGGCGAGGCTCGGGCGCGCGACCTCGCGGAGCCGCGGGAGATACTGGTTCACCCGGAAGCGCGTCGACGGCGTATCCCGACCGGAGGTCAGAAACAGGATCTTGGGAAGACGGCCCATCAGTTTCCCAGGTGGACCATGAGGAGTTGCAGATCCGCGGGAGTGACGCCCGCGATCCTCGAGGCCTGCCCCAGCGAGGCCGGGCGGACCCTCTCGAGCTTCTCGCGCGCCTCGAAGCGGAGATGGCGGATTCGCGAGTAGTTGAACTTCTCGGGGATGATCTTGGATTCAAGGCGACGGAACTTCTGCACCGCGCCCTCCTGGCGCCGGATGTAGCCCTCGTACTTGAGCTCGATCTCCACCTGCCCGGCGACCGCTCGCGGAAGGCCGGGAAGGACCTCGTCGATCGTCGCCTCGGGGCGCCGGAGGATCGCGTCGCGACCACTGCGGCGGAGCTCGCGGATCGCCTCGCCGATCGCCTGCTCGCGGGCGTCGAAGGCGGTCCGGTCGCGGAGGAGCCCGAGCGCGAAGGCGTGGGGCATCAGGCGGCGGTCGGCGTTGTCGCTGCGGAGGAGGAGCCGGTACTCGGCACGCGAGGTGAACATCCGGTAGGGCTCGCGGTGCTCCAGGCGGATCAGGTCGTCGATCATCACCCCGATGTAGGCCTCGTCGCGCCGGAGGACGAAGGGGGGTCGTCCCTCGAGCTTGAGCGCGGCATTGATCCCGGCCACGAGGCCCTGCCCGCCCGCCTCCTCGTAGCCGCTCGTCCCGTTGATCTGCCCCGCGAACCAGAGGCCCTCGACCCGGCGGGTCTCGAGCGTGGGGCGCAGCTGGTGGGGCGGGGCGTAGTCGTACTCCACCGCGTAGCCGTAGCGCAGGAACTCCGCCTTCTCGAGTCCCGGGATCGTGCGGATGAAGGCCTCCTGCACGTCCGGGGGCGTGGAGGTGGAGACCCCGTTCAGGTACATGGACTCGCCGTCGAGCGTCTCGGGCTCGATGAAGACCTGGTGGCGCGTCTTCTCGCGGAAGCGGACCACCTTGTCCTCGATCGACGGGCAGTAGCGCGGCCCCACCGAGGTGATCTGCCCGCTGTACATCGGGGCGCGGTGCAGGTTCGCGCGGATGATCTCGTGCGCGGGCTCGCCCGTCCAGGTGATCCAGCAGACCGTCTGCGGCTGCGGGAGGGAGGTCGTGAAGTGGGAGAAGGGGACCGGCTCCGGATCGCCGTGCTGGATCTTGGTGCGGTCGAAATCGATCGAGCCGCGGCGGATGCGCGCGGGGGTCCCTGTCTTGAGGCGGCCGACTTCGAAGCCCAGGCCGCGCAGGTTGTCGCTCAGGCGTTCGGCGGAGGGCTCGTGGATCCGCCCGCCCGTCCGCTTCACCTCGCCGCAGTGTTGCAGCGCCTTGAGGAAGGTGCCCGTCGTGAGGATGACCGCGCGGGCGGGGTAGTCACTCTTCCGGCCGCGCACGCCCACGGCCCGGCCGCCCTCCACCCGGACCTCCTCCACCGTGTCCTCGACCAGGGTGATCCGGGGTTCGCTCGAGAGGAGCCGGGTCATGTGACGCTCGTAGAGGTTCTTGTCGCACTGCGCGCGCGGGGAGCGGACGGCGGGCCCCTTCCGGGTGTTGAGCATGCGGAACTGGATGCCCGTGGCGTCGGTGGCCCTGGCCATCTCGCCGCCCAGGGCGTCGATCTCGCGGACGATCTGCCCCTTGGCCAGGCCGCCGATCGCGGGATTGCACGACATGCGGCCGGTCGCGTCGACGGAGAGCGTGAGGACGAGCGTCTCGTGGCCCATCCGCGCGCAGGCCAGCGCGGCCTCGATCCCCGCGTGCCCGGCCCCGACCACGACGACGTCATGCATGGGCGTTGATTCTAAGCACGGGGTGCGCGCGATGCAACGGGTTGCCCGTCGAGTATCATAGATGAAGAAAATGGAATCAAGAGCCTCCGAAGGCGTCATCCGACGATCGGGCCCCACAGCCGCGGCGCTCGTTCTCTGCGCCCCACTGGGGCCCTCGGGCATCGGGCTCCTGCTGACCCATTTCCTGCCGCTCCTGGGACTGCCC
>JAHFOZ010000229.1 GCA_023261405.1 Planctomycetota bacterium | reverse complement strand
ATGCGTGAAACCCCCGCGGGAGTACTTTGACCGATTTCAACTTCTGTCCCCGAGGGAATGCCACCCCCCTGCGCGGGTTCCCTTCCGGACCTGGGGCTCGCCATACCGACACCACCCGTTGACAAGGAGCGACGTCCGGCAGTATACCCTCTCCCAGGCCCATGAAGGACCGCATTCATACCCGATCCCGCTGCCACTTCCTCCTGTGCAGGACGAAGGAGTGGCTCCCGGACGGATGGTCGTCAAAGGAGTGGGGAGAATGGCACCTCTCGCACCCTCCAGCCCTGCAGACCCTGGAACTCCGCGACGCAGGGGACCGTCGCCTGGGCTGGATATTGGGGCAGGCCATGGATCCGGGACGACGGTCGTGGTTGGAATCCCCGATTCGGCTGGAGGCGGGGAAAGACCCGAGCTCCGCGGTTGCAGCTCTTGAATCCCTCCTCCATGGCCTGACGGGCTGTTTCGTGGCCATCCTCCTCGGCCCAGGCGGGCGCCGGGTTTATGGAGATGCCGGGGGATCCTTCCCCATCCTGTTCAACCCATCCCTCCGCGCCGTCGCCTCCTGCTCGTTCCTCATTCCTGCCGAGGGAGAGGGAGAGCGAAGGGATGGACTCGCTTCCCTGCTCGCCATCGACCGCAGGAATACCTGGTTTCCCTTCGGGACGACCCCGCGGGATGATACATCGCGCCTGCTGCCCAACCACTATCTGGACCTGGACACCCTGAGCCCCGTCCGTCATTGGCCGAAGGAGGAGCCGGTCCCGGGACCCGATACAGAACCGGGAATCCACGCCATCGGACGGCTCCTGCGGGATTCGTTCGCCACCCTGACCGCGCGTGGAGAGGTTTACCTGAGCTTGACCGGGGGGAACGATACGCGGATGCTCCTGGCCGCCGCGCGGCCGTACCTCGGCAAGGTCAAGTGTTTCACGCTCCAGGGTCCGCGACCCGTCGACCAGGAGGATCTGCGGATCGCCCTCTCGATGGTCCATCGCCTCGACCTGGACCACGAGGTGCTGGAGCCCGTTCCCCTCGAACTGCGCGACTTTGAGCGGTATCTGCACGAGACGAGCTTCTGCGTCACCCCCCGGCCGTTCATCAAGGCGCGGCCCATCGAGGATCACGCGGGCCCCCGACCCGTGATCCTGGGATTGGGCGGTGTCGTCACGCGTGCGGCCTACTGGGAGCCGCGATACGCCACCGGTGTCCGCCCTTCTGCCGTTGATGTGTTGAAGCATCTCCAATTCCCTCCCATCCCCCCCCTGCCGGAGCTGGCAGGGCGATGCCTTGAGGAGCTCGCTCCGTTCAGTCCTGCGGTCGCCTTGGACCTCCTGTACGTGGAACAACGCCAGGGGGGGTGGGCAGGCCCTTCAAGCGCAGGGATCGCCACCCCCGGAGGGATCATGCCCCTGTTGTGCAACCGGGAAATCTACTCGCTCTGCATGCAACTACCCCCGGCGTACAGGAGAGAGCACCGCGGGGTCCAGGATCTGATCCGCAGCCTCTGGCCGGAACTCCTTGAGATCCCCTTCGCAGGCGGGCCGGGCCACACCGGAGGATAAAGTCTCCACAAGAATCCCCCTGCACCCCCACGAAAGGGCGGGTATGATTACACGCGCTCGACTGCACCGAGGAACATCATGGACCCAACCGCCATCGCGGGGAAGCTGCGCGACTTCATCGACCGGGAGATCCTGGAAGGGCAGGGAGGCGACCTCACGGCCGATACCCGGCTCCTCGAACTCGGGATCCTGGATTCCTTCTCCCTCTTCCTCGTCATCGACTACATCGGGAAGGAATTCGGCGTGCGCCTCGAGCTCGAGGCCCTCGCCGCGGAGGACTTCGCCAGCATCGCGGTGATCGCCCGCACGGTGGGTTCGAAGCTGGCCCCGAGCGGCCCCCGCCCCTGATGGACTACTCCTGGACGCCGGAACAGGACGAGCTTTATGCGGGCATCCTCCGCTTCGCCCGCGAGAACCTCAACGCCACGACCCTCGAGCGCGACAGGACGCGACGCTTCGGCGAGGAAGAGTGGAAGAAGTGCGCCGGCTTCGGGCTGGCCGGCCTCTGCATCCCCCGGGAATCGGGCGGGCTGGGACTCGACTGCCTCTCCACGGCACGGGCCCTCGAGGCGCTGGGCCGGGGCTGCAGCGACGGCGGCCTGGGCTTCTCCCTCTCGGCCCACCTGTTCGCGTGCGCGGTCCCCGTCCACCTCCACGGGTCCCCGGACCAGAAGGAACGGTACCTCGCCCGGCTCGCTTCCGGCGAATGGATCGGCGCCAACGCCATCACCGAGAGCGAGGCGGGCTCGGACGCGTTCGCGCTCAAGGCCCGCGCCCGGAAGGAGGGCGACGGCTACGTGATTTCCGGCGAGAAATCCTTCGTCACGAACGCGCCCGTCGCCCGGCTCTTCCTCGTCTACGCCTCCACCGCCCCGGAGAACGGCTTCCTCGGGATCAGCGCCTTCCTCGTCGAGCGCGACACGCCCGGCCTCAAGGCGGGCAGGCCCATGGAGACGACGGGGCTCACGACGTCGCCCATCAGCTCGCTCTACCTCGACGACTGCCGCGTCCCGGCCTCCGCCCTCCTCGGGCGCGAGGGCGCCGGCGGCTCCATCTTCAAGGACTCCATGGGCTGGGAGCGGAGCTGCCTCTTCGCCTTCTGGCTCGGGGCCCTGGAGCGCCAGCTGGAGGAGACCGTCGACCACGCGAAGTCGCGCCGCCAGTTCGGCCATCCCATCGGCTCCAACCAGGCCGTCTCCCACCGCATCGCGGACATGAAGCTGCGCCTTGAGGCCGCGCGCCTGCTCCTCTACCGGGCCTGCTGGGAACGCGCGGCCGGCCACCCCTCGGAGCTTGCCGCCTCCCTCGCGAAGCTCGCCGTGAGCGAGGCGTTCGTGGCGTCCAGCCTGGACGCGGTGCAGATCTTCGGCGGCTCGGGCGTGATGCAGGAGATCGGGATCGAGCGCTACCTCCGCGACGCGCTGCCGGGGACGATCTACTCCGGCACCAGCGAGATGCAGCGGGAGCTGATCGCGCGCGCGCTCGGGCTGCCGCCCCGGCGGCCCTGACCATGAGGCGCCTCGAGGACTTCGTGCGCGAGGCCGCCGCCGCGGTTCCCGACCGGATCGCCGTGGCCGACTCCCGCGAATCGTGGACCTACCGGGAGCTTGATGCCGCGAGCGACCGGCTGGCGCGGGACTTCCAGGCCCGGGGGGTGACGCGGGGGGACCGCGTCGCCGTCTGTTCGCCCAAGTCGGTCCGCGCGGTGGCCGCGATGCAGGCCGCCCTCAGGCTGGGCGCGGCGTACATCCCCGTCGACCCGGCCATGCCCGCCGCGCGCGCGGAGAAGATCCTGGCCGACGGCGGCGTGCGCCTCGTCGTGACGACGCAAACCCTTCAGGACCTCGGCGCCCTGCCGGCCCCCCCCCTTCCCCCGGTCGAGTCCGGTCCTGACGAACTCGCGTACATCCTCTATACTTCAGGCTCCACGGGCACGCCGAAAGGGGTCTGCCTCAGCCACCGCAACGCCCTCGCCTTCGTGGAGTGGGCCGTGGCGGCGATCCGGCCGCCTGAGGCGCCCGTCTACTCCAACCATGCGTCCTTCGGGTTCGACCTTTCGGTCCTGGATCTCTACGGCGCGTTTCTCTCGCGAGGCAGCGTCCGCCTCGTCCCCGAGACGATCGCGTACTCCGCGCCGAAGCTCGTGGAATTCCTCCGGCAGAATCCGATCGCGGTGTGGTATTCCGTCCCTTCCGTCCTCATGCTCATGATGGAACACGGCGGGCTCCTCGAGGCGGGCCTGCGCCCGCCCGGCACGGTCATCTTCGCCGGCGAGCCCTTCCCCATGGTCCCGCTGCGGAAACTTCGCAAGGCCTGGTCCGGCTCCCGCTTCTTCAACTTCTATGGTCCCACCGAGACCAACGTGTGCGCGGCGTTCGAGGTCGGCGGGCTCCCGGACGAGCGGACCTCGGTGCCGATCGGGACCGCCGCGAGCGGGGACCGAATCTGGGCGGTGAAAGAGGACGGCACGGTCGCGCAGGAGGGCGAGCAGGGGGAACTGTGGGTGGAGGGTCCCAGCGTCATGCTGGGGTACTGGGGGCAGGAGCCGCAGCGCGGCCCTTACCGGACGGGCGACCTCTGCCGGCTCGGCGCCGGGGGCCATTACGAGTTCATCGGGAGAGTCGACCACCTGGTGAAGGTCCGCGGATACCGCATCGAGCTCGGCGAGAT
Source organism: Planctomycetota bacterium (assembly GCA_023261405.1). GTDB lineage: Bacteria > Planctomycetota > MHYJ01 > MHYJ01 > JACPRB01 > JACQFK01. The sequence continues at coordinate 4,151 of JAHFOZ010000229.1, read as the reverse complement.
CGAGGCCGTGCTCGGCGGCCATCCGAACGTCCGGGAGATCGCGGTGCTGCCGTTCGGAGAAGGGCTGGACCGGCGTCTGGCGGCGTTCGTGGTCCCCCGCGAGTCGCCCCCCCCCACCCTGATCCAGCTCAAGACTTTCGGCGCGAAGAGCCTGCCCGCCTACATGCTGGTGGACCGCGTCGTGGGACTCGCCGCGCTCCCGCGGACGCCGAACGGGAAGGTCGACCGGGCCGCGCTGGCCCTGAAACTCGGACCGTAGATCAGCTCCACTTCGAGATGGCGTCGAGGTCGATCTTGTCGTAGCCGCCGCTGAGCAGCACGATGAGACGCTCGCGCAGCATGGGCGACGAGCGCGACCACTCGAAGATGTTGCCGCTGTCCTTCCGCTTCATGATCTCGTACCAGTTCACGATCATCCGGGTGATCTTCGAGATCGGCACGCGGATCTTCTGCTCGTACTTCTTGAAGGCGGCGGCGGAGCTGTCGCCCGAACGGAGGGCCTCCGAAATCGCATCCGCCGCGAACTCCGCGCCGCGCATCGCGATCGTCACGCCGGCCGAGAAGATGGGATCGATGAAGAGCGAGGCGTCCCCGATCATCAGGAAGCCGTCGCCCGTGAAGTCGTCGTTGAGATAGGAGATCGAGGGGATGCGGTGCAGCTGCATCGTCTGCCTCGCGCCCGCGGTCCAGGCAGCGATCTCCGGGTCGGCCTGCACGGCGGCCGCGAAGAGGTCCTCGGGGGACCTGCCGCTCGCCTTGACGAAGTCGCCGTCGAGCACCGCGCCAATGCTGGTGAGGTCGCCGCGGAGCGGGATGCACCAGAGCCAGCCGCCCTCGGTGGCGTGGATGTCGGTGAGGGTGGAGCCGTCCTCGTTGAGGCGCCGGCCGGCCCCGTCGAAGTGGGTGTAGAAGGCGGCCTTGCGCAGCTTCGGGTGGGAGTAGCGGCGGCTCAGCCGGCTGGAGAGCAGGGTCGAGCGGCCCGTGGCGTCCACGAGGACCTTGCAGCGCGCGGTCCGGCGCTCTCCCGGGGCGGTTTCGAAGGCCACCCCGGTGGCGCGGCCCCCATCGAAGAGCGCCTCGCTCACGGCGGCGCCCATGAGGACCTCGACGCCCTTCTCGCGCGCGTTCTCCAGGAGGAGCCGGTCGTAGGTCGCGCGGTCCACGTGGAAGGTGTAGGGGCGGATGAAGTACTCGGGGAACTCGTCGGTGCGCAGCAGGTAGTCGGCGCCGGGGGCGGTCTTGAACCAGACGCCGCGCTTGATGGGGAACCCGGCGGCCTCGATCTTCTCCGTCACGCCGAGCTTGTTCCAGTACTCCCAGAGCGCCGGGAGGAGCGACTCCCCCACCTTGAACCCCATCTCGGGTTCCTTCTCCAGAAGGAGGACCCGGTGGCCGCGCTGGGCCAGGAAGGTCGCGCAGGCGCTCCCCGCGGGGCCGCCGCCGACGACGATCGTCTCGTAGTCCATCTAGAGATATCCCTTCGCGGTCAGCGTGTTCAGGATTTCCGCGGCGGAGGCCCCGGGGTCGGTACCGGACGCATCGAGCACGATCTCGGCATCGTGCGGGGCCTCGTAGGGATCGGAGACCCCCGTGAAGGAGGGCACGAGGCCCGCGCGGGCCTTCGCGTAAAGCCCCTTGGGGTCGCGACGCTCGCAGACCTCGATCGATGTCGACACGTGCACCAGGAGGAATCCGCCGTGGGACGCTATCATCGCCCGCACCTCTCGGCGCGCCGCGTCGTAGGGGGCGATGGGCGCGCAGAGGACGATGCCTCCGCTCCGCACGATCTCGGAGGCGACGAATCCGATGCGCCGCACGTTGAGGTCGCGATGCTCCCGTGAGAACCCCAGCTCGGCGGAGAGGTGCTTCCGGACGATGTCGCCGTCGAGGAGCCTCACCGGGCGGTCCCCCCGCTCCAGGAGGCGGGCCTGCACGAGGCGGGCGATCGTGGACTTGCCAGCCCCGGAGAGTCCGGTGAAGAATACGGCGAATCCCTGGCGCCGGCGCGAGGGCCGAGACCGCCGGAACTCCTCCGCGGCCCCGGGAGGAAGGAGCCACTCGGGCGCCTCGGAAAGGTCGTCCGGGATCGGAATGGCGCGGTCTCCGGGGGGCACCTGACCCGCCGTCACGAACTGCAGACCCTTCTCCAGCCAGACCAGGGGCTCCGACCCCACGGATTGGAGGCCCGAGGTCGCCTCCGCTCTCGACATCACGTGGGTGCAGCCGCAGTTCCTCCGGACCACGGCCCTGAGGAGGGGCGATGACGCGGGGGGTACGAGCGTGAGAAGCGCGGCTCCCGCCGGGGCGCTGGCCAGGAGCGCCCGGGCCGCGCGCACGCGCCCGTAATGTTCGCGATCGGCGGCCCCGTCAGCCAGGTCGATGAGCAGGCCGGCCGCCACCGAGCGCGCCCCCCGGAGCGCCTGCTCCAGGTGACCCGCATGCATCCAGGTCCCCGGATCGAACGCCATCACGCGCGTCCAGCCGAGGCGGGCGAATTCCCGCCGCAGCGCGGGAGGCGTACGCCGGAGCTCCGGAAAATCGAGGCGCGCGGGGCAGCGCAGCCCCTCGATCCGGCCGGAGACAAGGCGACGCGCTCCATCGGCCTCCTCCACGTGCAGCGTGGCGAGCATCGTGCCCTCCGGGTCGCGGAGCGCGAGGGTCCCGCCAGGTCCGAGTCGACCGGCGACCATCTCCGACACTTCGAGCAGCACCGGGGCCGGCCAGGGCGTGCCGTCGGCCAGGGTCCCGGAGACGGTGACGCGCTCGGACTCACCCCGCCCCATGAAGCCGCGGAGCGGCGAGTAGGCCCCGGTGAGGAGGAGCTCCAGTTCGAGCAGCTGCCGCGGGGTGAGGTCCCAGGAAGGCCAGGCCCGCGACGCTTCCAGGAGTTCCGCCGCGCGCTCCGGCGACGCCATCAAGTCCACGAGCATGCCCCCGTGCGGCTCGATCGGGCCTTCCACCCCAAGGATTCTCCGATGCACGCCCCAATCTTATCACCCCGGGCCGCGGGCGAGTATACTCTCTGAGACTGAGGACAGGCATCGATGAACCGGGTTTTCGGGATCGGACTCACGCGGACCGGCACGACTTCCCTCCGGGCCGCCTTGGAGATCCTGGGGTTCCCCTCCGCCCACTGGCCTCCCCCCGACCGTCTCGAGAAGACCCTCGGGCAGTTCGCCGGCCTCGTGGACATGCCGGCCACGACCCGCTATCGCGAGCTCGACCGGCGCTTCCCCGGGTCCAGGTTCATCCTGACCCGGCGCAGCGTGGGACCGTGGCTGGATTCGTGCCGTCGCTGGTTTGAGACGCATCCGCCCAGCGCGGCCCGGAACCCTTACCGTCTGGAACTCTACGGAAGGGAGGACTTCGAGACCGCAACCTTCACCCGCGTCTATAGGGAGCACCATGCCGGGGTGGAGGAGTACTTCCGGGACCGGCCGGGGGACCTCCTGACGCTGGATGTGTGCGCCGGCGAAGGCTGGGAGAAGCTGGCGCCCTTCCTCGGGGCGGGGATACCCGGGTTCCCCTTCCCCAACGCCAACCGGAACCGGGTCCTGCCGGCCCCGGGGACGGCGCCGGCTGCGACCGGTGACCCGGAACATCCGAAAATCAGCTGCCTCACGATCACCCGGGACCGGCCGGCGCTCCTCCGCCAGGCCGTGGAGCACTATGCACGCCAGAGCTGGCCGAACAGGGAACTGGTGGTGGTGGTGGACAGCCGCGGGGACACGACATGGGCCAGGCCCTTCTTCCAGGAACTGGGACGTCCGGACCTGCGATGGATGGTCTCGCCGATGGCGGCCCCCCTCGGGACGCTCCGGAACATGTCCGTGGCGATGGCCACGGGCGAATATGTCTGCACCTGGGACGACGACGACTGGTATCACCCCCGCCGCCTGGAGCGGCAGATGCGGGGCCTCCTGGAGTCCGGCGCCCGCGCCTCGTTCCTCGGCGAGGGGCTTCACTACTTCGCGGACACAGGGGACCTCTTCGTCACGACCTGGCCGTCGCCCGGTCTGCCCGCTTCGATGCTCTGCCGGAAATCCAGGGTCCCCCGCTTCCCCGAGGATGAGCTCCAGCGCGGTACGGTCCGGCACCTCTTCGCGGGCTGGAAGGCCGTGCACGTGCTGCAGGGACATCCCTACCTTTAC
>JAHFOZ010000617.1 GCA_023261405.1 Planctomycetota bacterium | reverse complement strand
CACGAGCGGTTCCTCAAGGAGATTCTGGACGTTCCGTGGTGGAAGCTGGAGCAGGCCTTCCTAGAAGGCCACGAGATCAAGGCGGCGGCCGACTACACGCCGGAGGAGAGGCTCAAGTCCCTCTGCGAGTGGGCGCTCCAGGTATTCGGGCAGAAGGTCGCGAGGGCTGTGGGTGACGCCCGCCAGACTCTTGAGCATGAAGTTCAGGAGGCGCGGTTGTCTCTGGCGGGCGAGCATGGCGACCGCAAGGACCCGAACGTGCCGATGGCGCTCTCGAGGATCCGGCGCATCGAGGGCGAGGTCATCCCCAAGCTGGAGAAGCTGAACAGCAAGGACATCCCTGAGCTCATCCGTGATCTCATCCAGGAGGTCGAGAAGAAGCGCACGGGAAGGTAGGGCGCATGGGCGAGTCCTGGATCGTGGGCGGGCAGAAGTGGTACTTGTCGGACAAGGATCTCGATGCGGTCCGGCTGGGGGCGCTCCACCTCCTCATCGCGGACCGGCTGCCGGCCTTCGTGGACGGGGACCTGCGCCTCGACGCGATCGCGGCGCTCAGGAAGGACTTCGCCCAGGACGAACTGCCGACGGAGGCGCTGGCCGATCGGATGTGGCGCCGGGCCTGCGAGGTTGTGCGGATCCCCGCGGAGACGCCAGCCCTGCCACCATCGGAGCTGCGGGACGACACGCACCAGGACGAGACGAAGCGCCGGCCCGCCCCGCCCCCGGAAGAATCTGCGTAAACGCGGTCGATTTCATGTGTCCCTTTCGCGTCCTCGTACGCCTGTAGGGTAGCCCATGAAGATGTGCAAGCCCCACTGGGAGGCGCTCCGCGAGGCGATCAAGGCGCGCGGGCTCTACGATCTCGTCGCCAAGTCGCCTGAGGAAGCCGTCCAGAACACCGTTCGCCAGATCAGGGGCGAGGACGCGAAGTTCGATCCCCTGATGGAGGCCATGAACATGATCTGCGGGAACGCTATGCAGGCTGGCGGGCTCGCGATTCTGGGCATGAAGGAGGACGGCACCGAGCACTGCCCGATCTGCAGCCTGAACGTCCAGGACTGGATCGAGAAGGCCGCCGACGGCGTGAAGCAGTACTTCGACGAGCATCTCAAAGCCTAGTCGATTAGCTGCGACGGGGAGGCTCTCAATCCGGTTAGTGGGTGGAGAGCTCAACTATTTTCACGATCTGGTGCAACAAATGGGCCTCAGCGGGAATGACATGGTAGAGATTGGAAATCGCGAAAGTGCGTGTCGATTTAGTGTCCGGTTTTCGCGCCCCTCTACGCCTGAGGGGTAGAGGTGAACTATGCCGACGACGGGCGCCTATGAGTTTAAGCTCGCGGCCAAGGCGGTCAACGCCTGCGTGCCCGACGACCACCTCGAGTACATGGAGAAGGGCGAGTGGGCGTGGGTGGATCGCACGCAGGATTACGGGTGGCTGCTCATGCACCGATGCCCCGACTGCGGGCAGCTCGGGCAGCTTTGGAGCAAGGACAAGGGCCACACCATCGACGCCCAGGGGAACGTCCGCCCGAGCGTGGCGCACAACTACACGGTCGGCGGCGTCAATCAGTGCGGCTTCCACACGCAGCCCACGAGGCTCCTCTCGTTCGTCGATCTCAGGGGCACGAAAGGATAGACGTATGCCGTGGAAGTGCTTCCTGATCGAGCCGTCCCCCTACTGCCGCCTGTCGCTCCGCCGGTTCACCTTCAGCAAGGAGACCGTCGGAGACACGAGCATCGGATTCAGGACGGTGGAGAAGTCCTGCCCGCGCGGCAAGGATTGGGGGCACGACGCGTTCGTCGTGATCGCCAACCAGGTGGAAGCCCAGAACGAGCGGTCCACGCTCAAGGGCGAGTTCGAGGGCGATCCCCGCTGGCCGGCGCGGTGCGTGAGCTGCGCGTACGTCTTCGAGGAACGAGACCAGTGGCAGGTCAACTACGACCAGCTCTGGAAGGGCAGCCCGGACGGGAAGCTCTACGTCCTTCGGGAGAGCCCTCCGGGAGCGATGTGGCACGCGCACTGGCTCGAAGACGCCACTCCCAATCGCTACACTGGGCCCGACGGCAAGGCCTGGTGCCTCATGATGCCTGGCGGGGTGGAGTGGATCGTTTACGGCCACTCGTCGATCGGCGAGGGGAAGGATCGGAAAGAAGGGCCGAAGTGGCAGGTCTCGGGGGCGCCCCCCAACATCACCGCGCATCCCTCGATCGCGATCGGGAAGAGGTACCACGGGTTCGTGAAGGGCGGCGTGATCTCGGCGGATTGCGAGGGAAGGAAGTTCCCCGCATGGCCGAGCACCGCCTGAAATTATCGACTTATCGGAAGCCGGTAAAGTATACTCCCGGTGCGGTCCACCTCATCAACGCGTCCGAGGTCGAGCGGAAGACACCGATCCCCCCGCTCGGGACGCGGCGCGGTCGTCGAGGCTGACTGCGGATCGCCGAGAAAGGTCCCGTGCGAGGAGTGGCCACTCC
>JAHFOZ010000228.1 GCA_023261405.1 Planctomycetota bacterium | reverse complement strand
GCTCCGAGCCCTCTGGGCGCTCCACGCGACGGGCGGCATCGACGAGAAACTCGCCCTCGAACTCCTCGGGAGCAGGGAGGAGTACGTCCGCGCCTGGACCCTGCAGTGCGCCACCGAGGAGCGCAAGGCCCCGGCCGAGCTCCGCGCGAGGATGGCCACGCTCGCGAAGGAGGACACGTCGCCCGTCGTCCGCCTCTATCTCGCCTCCGCGTGCGGCCGCCTCCCCCTCCCGGAGCGCGCCACTATCCTCGAGGAGCTCGTGAAGCACGAGGAGGACGCCGTCGACCAGAACCTGCCCTTCCTCTACTGGTACGCGATCGAGCCCATCGTCCCCGCGGACGCCGAGCAGGCAAGGAAGCTCCTGGTCGCCACGAAGATCCCCAAAGTCCGCGAGTGGATCACGCGCCGCCTCACCGCAGCCGCCGGGGGGAAGTAGGGGAGGGGTGCGCCTTTTTCACGAAGCAGTCAGCGCCGGGCAGACGCGCAGGCGAATTGTAGTTCTCTGGCGGTAGATTCGACCCGGGTTTGTTCTCAGGACAAACGATCCCTTGCCAAGTGAACCATTCCATCGTCAAGGCTCGGGGTACTGACTGAAACACATGGTACGTTGGAGCGGAGTGAATGCTGATCTCACTTTCAAACGACGGAAATGAGCTCATAAGCCTACCCCACCCCTACCCCCGCCCGCGACGGAGGACCCGGCCGGGACGCGCGCCGGTGTGGGCGGCGCCGTCGAACACCACTTGCCCGTTCACGACGACGAGCTCGATCCCGTCGGGATACTGGAAGGGCTCGAGGTAGGTCGCCTTGTCGATGACGCGAGCTGGATCGAACACGGTGATGTCCGCGAACGCGCCGGGCCGCAGCTCGCCCCGGTCGCGCAGGCCCACCTTCCGAGCGTTCAGCGACGTCATCTTCCGCACCGCGTCCTCCAGGGTAAGCAGTTTCCGTTCCCTCACGTAGACGCCGAGCACGCGCGGGAAGGTGCCGAAGCTGCGCGGGTGCGGCCGGCCCCGGCGCAGCGGGCCTTCCGTCGCGTAGGCCAGGCCGTCCGAGCCCACCGAGCACCACGGCTGGCGCAGCGCGAGGTTCATGTCCTCCTCGGTGTGGTGCGCGTAAATCGTCGGGATCGAGCCGTTCTCCTCGAGAAGGAAGTCGAAGAGCACGTCGAGCGGGTCGGGAGGCGGGCTCCGGCCGAGCGACTTCTCGGCGATGATCCGGTCCATCGTCTGCCCCTCGAAGCGCCCGTTCTTCGCCCCGAGCTCGCCGTTCACCAGCATCCGCGACCAATCGCCCCCCACGGCGAGGTAGTGGTTGTACCAGTCGGGCGAAAACGTCTGGATGTCCTTCTTCAAGCGCCCCCGCTCCCCGGCGTCGCGGAGCCTGGCCATCATCCGCTCCTGGCCGCCCTCCCGCGCCCAGGGCGGGAGGATGCTCACGAGATTGTTGTTGCCCCGCGTGTAGGGATAAACGTTCGCCTGCACGTTCACCCCCCGCGCCCGCGCCGACTCCACGAGCCCCACCACCTCGGCCATCCGCTTCCAGAGCTGCTGGTCGGCGATCTTGATGTGGATGATGTCCACCGGCACGCCCGCCTTCTCGCCGATCTCGATCGCCTCCCGCACCGCGTCCAGGACGCCCGTCCCCTCGTGCCGGATGTGACTCGAGTAGATCCCCCCGTGCTTCGCCACCGGCCGGCAGAGCTCGATCAACTCCTCCCTTTTGGCCAGCAGCCCCGGCGGCGAGGCCAGCATCGAGGAGAGCCCGAGCGCGCCGTCCTCCATGGCTTCGTCGACGAGCTTCTTCATCTCCTCGATCTGCGCGACCGAGGGCCGCTCGAACGAATCCCCCATCACGCAGCGCCAGACGTTCCCCTGCCCCACGTACGACGCCACGTTCACCGCGATGCGGCTCATCTCGAGCGCGTCGAAATAGCCGCCGAGCGTCGTCCACTCCGCCTTCCCCTCCTTCCGCGGCGGGAGCTTCCCCTTGAACGGCCCGCCGGAACTGTCCTCGCCGAGCACCTCGGTGGTCACGCCCTGCCGGATCTTGCTCTGCGCGGCCCCGTCCTCGAAGAGGAGCCAGTCGGAGTGGGAATGCATATCGATGAACCCAGGGGCGACGACCCGGCCCCGAGCGTCGATCTCGCGGCGACCCGAGCCTTCAAAGCGGCCCCGGCTCACCGCGACGACCCGGTCGCCCCTCACCGCGACGTCGCCCACGAACCCGGGGGCGCCCGTCCCGTCGACGACGGTGCCGCCGCGGATCACGAGGTCGCAGTCGGAGTCCCGGAGGGGACCGCAGGAGGCGAGGACGGCCAGGCCGAGGAGCGCGGCGCGCACGGCCTACCCGTAGAGCTTGTCCGCCTCGTCGTGCTCGATCAGCCGCGCCCGGATCTTGCCGCCCTCGAGCTTCTCCCCGGCCGGGTCCACGTAGACGCGGCCCGTCGGCGCCTTGAGACCGGGCGAGACGCCGATGAGGTGGATGTTGAAGATGAACGCGGAGTCGGAGAGCGCCTTGAACCAGTGGATGTTGTCCTTCACGTCCGAGATGGAGGAGGTCCCGCCCGGACCGAATTCCTTGTCGATCGTGGGCGAGATGATCAGGTGCTCCTTCTGGTCCTCGAGGCGATCGTAGTGGCGACCCTGGAGCTGCCCCTTGAGGATGAGGAAGCACGTGGCCATGTTGTTGTGCCCGTGGGGGACGACGGAACGCCCCTTCTTGAGCGCGAAGATCTGCCGGCCGAAGATGAGCTTCGTCGGGATGCCCTCCACCTGCGGGAAGTTGGCGCTCAGGCTCGCCGCCCCCAGGCCCTTGTAGGCCTCGCCCTTCTTCACGATCGTCTCGAAGTCGATCAGCTTCAGGAAGTCGGCCAGGTCCACCTTCGAGAAGAGCTCCTCGACCTTCGCCTGCCACTCCACCTGCTTGATCTTCCGGTCCTTTACCTCGCGGCCCAGCGCGTCGAGGTCGGCGATCCAGTGGCGCATCAGCGGCCGGATCGCGGAGGCGAAGACGTCGCCCGCGCGCACCGTGTCAATCAGGGCGAAGGTCAGCAGCGAGCCGAGCGCCCGCTGGGTGAATTCGCGGCGGCCGAGCTTGGATTCCATGCGATCGTCCTCCCGATCCTGCGAAGGGACTCGAAGGGTCCGTCCTTGCTAATATATACCCTCCCCCGGGGGGCTCGTGGCAGAACTCGAACGGACCCGGAGCGTATAACATAGGGAATTCCCCATGGGAAAGGAGCGGGACATGAAGAGCTTCGCGCGGTACGCCGCGCCGGCCGCGGCGCTGGCCCTCCTGGCCGGGCTCGCCTGGGCGCAGGCCCAGGCAAAGCCCATCAACCGGAAGTGCCCCCTCAAGCCGGACGTCCGCATCGATCCTGCCCAGACCGTGACGTACAAGGGGAAGGTCATCGGACTCTGCTGCTCCGACTGCACCGAGAAATTCAAGAAGAACCCCGAGGCCTACATGGGCGCCGTGAAGGCCGACGCCCACCTCCCCATGGAACCTTCCGGCCTGGCCAGCGCCAAGGCCGCCCTGGACTCCGGGAAATCCGGCCCCTATCTCTGCGTCCTCCTCTTCGCCGGCAAGGATGCGAAGACCCAGGGCCTCATCAAGGCGCTCTCCGACCCATCGGTGGACGGCGACCTGGGCGGCTGCGCCTACGCCAAGGTGGAGTTCAAGAAGGACTCCGACGAGGCCAAGCTGCTCAACGTCAGCGCCGCGGGGACGCTCGTCATCGTGGATCCCACGCAGGACCCGCCCAAGGTGATCAAGAGCCTCGGCGCCGCCTCCCCCGCCTCGCTCATCAAGGAGCTCCAGGCGGGCAAGAAGGCGATGGAGAAGAAGTAGCCGAAAGGGTAGGCTGGGGCGCCACGCGGCGGAGCGGGCACGGGGGATTCTCTCGACATGGTGAGCGCGCTGCTCTTCGCGACCGTCGCCCTTCAAGGTGAACCTCGCTGGGCCCTCGACGGCGACGCGAAGGATTCCTCCCCTGCCGCGCTCCACGGCAAGGCCGCGGGGCGCGCCGCATTCGTCGAGTCCCCCATCGGCGCGGCCGGGCAAATGCTCTGGCTGAACGGGGTCGATGCCTTCGTGCAGATCGATCCCCCGGGCGCGCTCGCGGCCGGCGACTTCACGCTCGCCCTCTGGTTCCTCCCCCTCGAGCAGCGTCCCGCCACCCTCGCCTTCCGCAGCGACGGCAAGGTCGGCTGGGGCCTCGACCTGCTCGCGGATGGCGCCCTCCGCTTCGAAGCCCGCGTGGAGGGAGCGGCCCCCGCGGCGCTCCAGACCCCGGCCCGCAGCGTCCTCGCAGGTCAATGGGTCCACGCCGTCGTTGCCATCCGCCGGGCGAAGGCGGGCACGCTCTTCGTGAACGGGGCCGCCGTCGCCCAGGGAGCTGTCCCGCCGGGGACGCTCGACCCGGGCGGCCCCCTCCTTCTGGGCAAGGGCTCAGCCGCGAAGCCCTTCCACGGGATGATCGACGAGGTCAGCCTCTCACCGCGGGCGCTGACTCCGGAAGAGGTCGCCACCCTCACCGACCGCGGTCTCCCCTGGGCCCGGCACCGGCCGCAAGCCCCCTTCTCCGGGAAGTTCGACCTCAAGCCTGACGATGTCGTGGCCTTCATGGGTAGCGAGGAGGCGCGGGCCGCGCAGGATAACGCCGCCCTGGAGACCCTCCTGGCCCTCTCGGCCCCCAAGTCGCGCGTCCTCTTCCGCACGATGGCCTGGGAGGGCGACACGGTATTCGAGCAGTGGCGCATCCTCAACTTCGGCCCCTGGGAGCGCCAGCTCGACCGCGCGGGCGTCTCCGTGATCTTCAGCCGCTTCGGCCAGATGGAGTCGGCCCAGGGACGCGACGTCCTTCCGGCCTTCATCGAGGCCTACTCGAAACTCCTCGACGAGTTCGCGAAGCGCACGCCCCGCATCGTCCTCCTTTCGCCGATCGCGTTCGAGAAACCCGAGCCGCCGCTCCCGGACCTCACTCGGCGCAACGCGGACGTGAAGCTCTATGCCGACGCCATCCGCGAGCTGGCGCAGAAGCGGGGATTCCCCTTCGTGGACCTCTACTCCATGAAGAAGACCGAGCGCCTCACGCGCGAGGGCCTCCACCTCACCGAGGCCGGGCACGAGGCCGTGGCGCGCGAGACCGCACGCCAGCTCGGGCTTCCCGCCGACCGACCGCTCGACGGACCGCTCCGCGCCGGCCTGCAGCAGGCGAACCGCCTCTGGTCCGAGCACTGGCGCCCCACCAACTGGGCCTTCCTCGCCGGCGACCGCATGGAGCAGCCCTCCAGTCGCGACCACCGCGACCGCAACGTCCGCTGGTTTCCCATGGAAATCCAGAAGTCGCTCGCCCTCCTGCGTCAGGAGGAGGCGAAGATCCAGGCCATCCTTCAGGCAGCCAGGGAATGAACGCCGCGCTGCTCCTGGCGCTCCTGCTGGCACAGGACAAGGACGACCCCGAGACCGAGCTCCGCTCCTTCCGCGTCTCCGACGGCTTCGAGGTGAATCTCTTCGCCTCCGAGAAGGAGGGCGTCGTCAAGCCCATCCAGATGCGCTGGGATCCCGACGGCCGGCTCTGGATCACCTGCAGCCCCTCGTACCCGCAGCTTGAACCCGGCCAGCGGCCCGACGACCGCATCATGGTCGTCCAGGACAGCGACGGCGACGGCCGCGCGGACAAGTCCTCCGTCTTCGCGCACGGCCTCATGATGCCCATGGGCCTCGAGCTCGGCCAGGGCGGCCTCTTCGTGGGAGACGGCACCGAGCTCGTCCACCTCTCGGACACCGACGGGGACGGCCGCGCCGACCGGCGACGCGTGATCCTCCGCGGATTCTTCAGCGGCGACTCGCACCAGAACATCAACAACTTCATCTGGGGGCCGGGCGGCGAGCTCCTCTTCTGCCAGGGACTCCACGCCTTCGGACAGGTCGAGACCCCCTGGGGCATCGAGAAGCTCCACAAGGCCGGCGTGTGGCGGCTCCGCCCGCGGACGCTCCGGCTCGACCCCTTCTTCGGCGACGACATGGGCCCGCAGAACCCTTACGGCATCCTCTTCGACGACTGGGGCCAGCCGATCCTCGTGGCGGGCAACGGGCAGGGCGTCTACTACCTCCTCCCCGCCATGATCCGCACCCGCCACTTCAAGCAATACGACGCCCTCTGGAACCGCGGCGCCAAGTTCGGCGGCTGCGACCTCCTCGAGAGCAGCCACCTCCCCGAAGAGGTGCGCGGCCGCCTCGTCGCCGGCTCCTTCATGAACAACTCCGTCTACTGGTGGGACCTGGGCGAGAACGGCGCCGGGTTCCGCGTGAAGGAGCTCCCCCCCCTCGTCGTCTCGGGCCACGTCTCGTTCCGGCCCACCGACATCAAGGTCGGCCCCGACGGCGCGATCTACGTCTGCGACTGGTACAACCCCGTCATCGGCCACTACCAGGCCTCGCTCCGCCATCCCGACCGCGACAAGACCCACGGCCGCATCTGGCGGATCAGCGCGAAGGGACGCACGCCCGTCAAACAGCCTGCGCTCAAGTCCCTCGCGACCCCCGCGGCGCTCGACCAGTTCAAGTCGCCCGAGCGCTGGACCCGGTACCAGGCGAAGCGCGTCCTTGCCGACCGGGATCCCGCCGAGGTCGCCGCCGCGACGTCCCGCTGGACCGAGGGAATCACGGACGATCGCCTCCTCCTCGAGGCGCTGGGCCTCTTCGAGTCTCACGAGATCGTGGAGCCGAAACTGCTGGGCCGTCTCCTCAAGGCGCAGGATCCGCGGGCCCGCGCCTACGCCGCCGGCGTGATCGCCCACTGGCACGACCGGCTGGAGAACCCGCTCGACCTCCTGGCCCGCGCGGCGGCGGACGAGCATCCGCGCGTCCGCCTCGCGGCCGTGGTCGCCGCCTCCTACGTGCCCGACGCGCGCGCGGTCGAGATCGCCGCCTCCGTGGCCGACCGCCCCATGGACAGCTTCATCCTCCACGCCCTCACCCAGGCGGTGCACGCGCTCAAGCCCCATTGGAAACCCGCCTTCGACGCCGGGAAGCTCGCCTTCGGCGGGAGGGCCGAGCGCCTCCAGGCGGTGCTGCGCGCGGACGGCACCAAGGACGTCCTCCAGCCGATCCTCAAGCTCGCGAAGTCCGAGGAGACGCCCGCCGAGATTCGCGCCAACGCCTTCATGCTCCTCGCGCGGGTGGGCGGCCCCGACGAGATCGCGCTCGTCCTCAACGACCCGCGCTCCCCGAAGAGCGCAGCGCTGCTCGACGAACTTGCGGCGTCTGCGCGGCTGCGCCGGGTCGCCCCTGCGGGAGACCCTTTCGAGAGTCTCCAGGTCCTCATGGGACGCGACGAGACTCGCGCAAGAGCCGTGACTCTGGCCGGTCTCTGGAAGGTGGAGAAGCTGCGCCCCGCGGTGGAAGCCCTGGTCCGTGATCCGCGCGTCCGTCGCGCCGCGCTGGAGGCCATGGCCGATTTCGGGGCCGAGGCCGTCCTCCGGGAATCGGCGGCCGACCCCGATGCCGTCGTCGCCCTGGCGAGACTCAACCTCGAGGCGGCTTCGAAGGCCGCGGCGGCCCTTTTCGAGGCGGGGCGCGACCCTACTCCCCTCGTGGCGGCCTTTCTCGCCCGTCAGGGCGGCGCCGAGGCGCTCGCCTCTTCGCTCAAGTCCACGAAGATCCCGGCCGACACCGCCAAGCTCGCGCTGCGCGCGCTGAGTGCGGAGGGCCGTCAGGACCCCGCCCTCCGCGACCTGCTCGGCCGCGCCGCCGGCATCACGACCACCACGCCCGACTACAGCCCGGAGTTCGTGAAGGCGTTGGCGGCGGAGGCCGTTCGCGACGGCGATCCCGCCCGCGGCGAGCAGGTCTTCCGCGGGGCCCTTGCCAACTGCCTTTCCTGCCACGCGATCGGCGGCGCGGGGGGCCGAGCGGGGCCGGACCTCGGCCCCGTGGGCACCTCCCTTCCGGCCGACATCCTGATCGAATCCATCCTCTGGCCCAACCGCCAGGTGAAGGAGGGTTACACGACCACCGTCGTGATGACCGCAGGCGGGGAGATCGTCCAGGGCTACCGCGTGAGCGAGGACAAGCAGGAGCTGATCCTCCGCGTCCCCCAGACCGACGAGCGCGTGCGGGTCGCCGTCCGCGACATCAAGGCCCGCAAGGAGACGGGCTCGCTCATGCCGGACGGCCTCACGGGCAGCCTCACCCGCGTCGAGCTCCGCGACCTCATCCGCTTCCTCTCGGAACTCGGGAAGCCGGGACCGTGGCGCGTCCCCGACAGGCCTTTCGTGCGCCGCTGGCTCGTGTCGCCCGGCGGGGGAAGCTCAGGACCCTGGACTCCCCGGTACAGCCTCGTCTCGGGCGAGGTCCGCATCGAGGTCAACGAGTGGTTGCGCTTCGAAGTGGACGTCCTCAAGC
>JAHFOZ010000616.1 GCA_023261405.1 Planctomycetota bacterium | reverse complement strand
GCCGGTGGATCGGCCGTGATTCCTGATTCGAGATTCGGGTCCTACTCCAGGATCGAAACGGTCATCCCCTTGAAGGCGAGGGCGGCCACGTCGCCGACCTCCTCGTTGAGCATCCGCACGCAGCCGTTGGAGGCCTTGGTGCCCATCGAGCCGGGATCGTTCGTGCCGTGGATGCCGATGCCGTGGTGGAGGTCGTGGTCCAGGGAGATCCACCAGTCGCCGAGCGGATTCAACTTGTCGCCGTAGGGGACGGGGACCTTGGTGTTCTCCAGCTTGACGTCGGAGGGCGGCCACCAGGCGGGCTTGGGGTTCTTGCCGCCCACGACGAACTTCGCCGCGGGTGTCTCCTTGCTCGGCGCGCCGGTGGTGATCGTGTAGACCTTGAAGGGCGCCCCCTCGTAGCAGATCCAGAGCTTGAAGAGGGACTTGTCGACGACCACCGACCAGGTCCCCTTCGGGACGCGGACCTTGCGGCCGGCGCGGAGGATGGCGTTCTCCTTGTAGTTGTTCACGAGGAGGATAGAGCCCTTGACCCCATTGAGGGCCTTGAACTTCTTCGCGATGCCCTCAAGCGTGTCGCCCTGCTGGATCTCGTAGAGCTCCACGTCTTTCTCGTCCGGCTTCTGCTGAAGGAGCTGCTGGGAGATCTCGATCCCCTTCCGGGCGAGGGCGGCGCGGTCGGCGTCGGAGACATCGCCCGCGAAGAGGGGCGCGAGCTTCGCGCGCGCCTCGCGCCAGCGGTTCTGCGCGCAGAGTTCCTCGATCTCGTGGAGCGGGCTCGGGCGCGCCGCCACGGGCTCCGGCTTCGGGGGCGGCGGCGGGGCCTTCGGCTCCTCCTTTCTCTCGACGGGCGGAGGAGCAGGCTCAACCGGCGGCGCCACGAAGGCCGCGAGCTCGACCTTGGGGGCGGACTCGGCCGCCGGGGGCGGCGCGGCCTCAAGGGGACCGGACTTCGCGCGGAAGAAGGCGAAGTAGGCGCCGATAGAGGCGCAGGCGCAGACGATCAAAACGATGGGCAGAGACGATGACTTGCGGTCCGTGGCCATGATTCCCCTCTCTCTCAAACTCTCCGCGGTATTTATACGCCCCCCTCGGGCATCTGTCAAGCCGCTCCGCGAAAGTCGCTGGACTCCCGTGAGGCGGAACGCTAAGCTGTGCCGCCATGAAAACCTACAAGGTCGGCGTCATTGGCGGCGACGGGATCGGGCCCGAGGTGGCTGTGGAGGCCGTGAAGGTCCTCCGAAAGGCCCAGGACGGGTTCGGGCTTGAGTTCGTGCACTACCCGTTCGGGGCGGACCACTACCTGAAGACGCAGGAGCTGGTGCCGGACAAGGCGTTCGAGGAGATCAAGACCCTCGACGCGGTGCTCCTGGGGGCGCTGGGCGATCCGAGGCTCCCGGTGGGGGTCCTCGAGCGGGGCATCCTCTTCCGCCTGCGCTTCGGCTTGGACCTCTACGTCAACCTGCGGCCGATCAAGCTCTACACCGAGAAGCTCTGCCCCATCAAGGGCAAGCGTCCCCAGGACATCGACATGGTGGTCTGCCGGGAGAACACCGAGGACGCCTATTCCGGCGAGGCGCGCTTCGAGAACAAGGGCACGCCGCAGGAGGTGGCCATCCAGGAGGCGCGCTACACCTGGAAGGGCTGCGAGCGGATCATCCGGTACGCCTTCGAGCTGGCGCGGAAGCGGCCGCGCAAGAAGGTGACGCTCGTGGACAAGGCGAACGCGATCCGCGCGCACGATATCTGGCGCCGCGCCTACGCGGCCGTGGCCCGCGACTACCCCGACGTCACCCAGGACTTCGCCTACGTGGACGCGACCTGCATGTGGATGGTGAAGAACCCCGAGGGCTTCGACGTCCTGGTGACCTCGAACATGTTCGGCGACATCATCACGGACCTGGGCGCGATGGTACAGGGCGGGATGGGCATCGCGGCCGGCGGGAACATCAATCCCGGCAAGGTGTCCGTCTTCGAGCCGATCCACGGCTCGGCGCCGAAGTACAAGGGCCTGAAGAAGGTGAGCCCGCTCGCGGCGATCCTCGCGGCCGGCCTCCTCCTCGAGCACCTCGGCGAGAAGAAGGCGGGCGACCGGATCGAGGACGCCGTGAAGAAGGTCCTCGAGTCCGAGGCGCTGCCCTCGATCGACGCCTCGAGCGGGGTGCCCACCGACAAGGTGGGCGACATGGTGGTGGCGGCGCTGCAGTAAATGAGTTCAGGTGGAAACGCAAGCAGGGTTCAAACCACAAAGGCACCAAGACACAAAGGACCCCAGGAGGCGACTGGGTGTCTTCCTGCCCTGGGGGGTATAGAGGTTCAAAGGGGGGGCGGAGTTTCACCCGGCGGGTCTGGGGTCCCGGGATCGGGGTGGTCCCGTTCTGGTCGGGTGCAGCGTTGATGCGGCTCACGGGGGCATCTCCCTAATTCAGCCCCCCCAAGCGCAAACCGCATTCCAGCAATCGAGGGCGATAAATCCCCATTCCG
>JAHFOZ010000227.1 GCA_023261405.1 Planctomycetota bacterium | reverse complement strand
TCGAGTTCCGCCGCCTTGTTCATCTGCAGAAGGGCCTGGTCTAGGTCGCCCGAGGCCATGTACTGTCGGCCCGCCTTCAGGAAGTGGTTGGCCGCTTCGCGCGCCAGGCCCTCCTCCTCCAGGATGCGGGCGATGCCCACGATCACCTTCGCATCGTCGGGCGCCTGAAGTGCCGCCGCCTGGTACAACTTGATCGCCGACTCCTTCCGCCCCTCCGTCATGCGCTGGGCGGCCAGCTCCATGGTCTCCTGGACCGAAAGCAGCCGCACGCGGCCCCGGTTCATGAGGTCCACGAAGACCTTGCCCGTCTCGAACTCGCTCACGCCGGTGAGGTCCACGATCTCCGTGAGGGTGGTCCGACCATCAATCAGGCGGAGAACCCGCTTGAGCCCCTCCGTCGCGGACTGCTCCTCCTCCTGCAGCGCCTCCTCGGAGGCGAAGGTGAACAGCGAGTCCAGCGAGGGGACGACCTTGTTGATGATCACCCACTCGTCCGCGCGCCGGACCGCCTCGAGCAGCAGGCCGTTCACGTCGAACGACAGCTTCGTGGCGCGGGACTCGGGGTCGATGAGGACCTCGGCGGGGGGCCCTTCAACAAATTCGAAATTCGCCCTCTTCCAGAGGAAGAGATCGTAGATCTCCTCCTCGATCTGGCCCCGGACGACGCCGCTGACCTCGTCCTCGCCGATCTGCCCGGTCTCCACCAGGACCTCGCCCACCATCTTCTTCTGGATCTTCGCGTTCTCGAGGGCCTCGTTGAGGGCCTCCTGCGTGAGCCGGCCCGCCCGGACGAGCATGTCGCCCACGCGAAGGCTCTTGCGCTTGCCCGTGGAGAGGAGCTGGATCCCCCCGCTGCCGAAGAAGATGCACTTGCGGCTGTCGGAGTCCTGGACGATCAGCGTCCCTTCCTTCTGGCTCATCGAGATCATCTGGAAGACCTCGGCCAGCCCGATCGTCGAGAGGTCACCCTTGAAGGACATGTCTTTCCCGTGTCAGAGAAGGAAGGGGTGCACCGGGAGAGCGCAACACAAACGTCGGATCCTGGGCTCGGGGCGCCCGAAACTACCCCTGCTTACCTGTACAAGAATATCGCCCCCCGGAGGGATTGCCAAGAGAGGGAACGCTTATTTCTGGTCCGTGCGTGCCCAGAGGTCTTCGAATTCGACGGCCAGCTCGAATTCGGCGCCCATGCCGAAGCGTATGGGGCGGCAGAGCGCGCCGATCCCCTGGTACTTGTCGGAGCGGAAGTTGAGGCGGATCTTGAAGACCTTCGCCGGAAGATACGGCTTCTTGAGGACGATGCGCCCCAGCCGCGCGCCGCGCAGGCTGACGTCCCGGACGATGGCGGAGCCCGTGGTGAAGATCTTCCCGTCGAGCGTCAGGATCTCCAGCTTCGCCGACAGATTGACCGTGTTGCGCACCCACTTTCGGAAGTAACGGTGCGCGGGCGTCGACAACCCCTTGACGAGCGCGGATTCGACCATGCGAGAGCCCCGGCGGAAGCGCGGACGGCCCCTCCCTCCCCCGCCCCCCTCCGCGCCACGGGTGATGGGCGACCTGCCTAATTGTACTCCCGGCGACTACTTGCGCTTCCCCTTCTTCGGTTTTCCGTTCGCGCGCTCCTTGAGGACCGCCTGCGCCCCGGCGAGGCGGGCGATGGGGAGCCGGTAGGGGGAGCAGGAGACGTAGTCCAGCCCGGCGCCGTGACAGAAAATCACGCTCTCGGCGTCGCCGCCGTGCTCCCCGCAGATCCCCACCTTCAGGTTCGGGCGCACGCTTCGCCCCTTCGCCACCGCGCCCTTGACGAGCGCCCCCACGCCCTGCGGATCGATCGTCACGAACGGGTCCACCGGGAGGATCTTCTTGTCCACGTACGGGAGCAGGAACTTTCCGGCGTCGTCCCGCGAGAAGCCGAAGGTCATCTGCGTGAGGTCGTTGGTGCCGAACGAGAAGAACTCCGCCTCCTCCGCGATCTGGTCGGCCACGAGGGCGGCGCGCGGGACCTCGATCATGGTCCCCACGAGATACTTGCAGCGCCGGCCCCGCCGCTTGAAAACCTCCTCGGCGACGCGGACCACGATCTCCTTCTGGTTCTTGAGCTCGTTGACGTGCCCCACGAGCGGGATCATGATCTCCGGCATGATGTCCCCGCCCACGTCGAGCGCGGCCTCGAAGATCGCCTCGGCCTGCATGGCCGTGATCTCCGGGAAGACGATGCCGAGGCGGCACCCGCGGAGCCCCATCATCGGGTTGAACTCGTGCAGCTCGTTCACGCGCCCGAGGAGCTTCTCGTTCAGCTCCTTGTCCTTCCCGACCGCCACGGCCACCATGAGATCCTCCCGCTTGGGCAGGAACTCGTGGAGGGGCGGGTCGAGCGTGCGGATGGTGACGGGCTTCCCCTTCATGGTCTCGAAGAGGCCCTTGAAGTCCTCCCGCTGGAACGGCAGAAGCTCCCGGAGCGCGACCTTCCGCTCTTCCTCCGTCGTCGCCATGATCATCCGCACCACCACGGGGAGGCGCTCCGGGGCGAAGAACATGTGCTCCGTCCGGCACAGGCCGATCCCCTCCGCCCCGAGGAACATGGCCGCCTTCGCGTCCCGGGGGATGTCGGCGTTCGCCCGGACCTTGAGCGTGCGGATCCCGTCCGCCCACTTCATGAAGGTCTCGAAGTACTGGAAGGTCGGGGACTCCGCGGGCTTCATATGTCCGCCGAGGACCTGGAGGATGTCCGAGTCGCGGGTGGGAACGTCGCCCAGGAGCACCTCGCCCGTCGATCCGTCGATCGACACGAATTCGCCCTCGGCCACCGTCACGCCGCCCACGGAGAATTTCGCGCCGTGCTCGTCGACCCGGATCGCGGAGCAGCCGACCACGGAGGGCTTGCCCATCTGGCGGCCCACGACGGCCGCGTGGCTCGTCATGCCGCCCGTCGCGGTGAGGACGCCCTTCGCCGCCGCCATGCCCTCGATGTCGTCGGGGCAGGTCTCGGCCCGCACGAGCAGCACGCGCTCGCCCTTGGCGGCCGCCGCCACGGCCCGCTCCGCGTCGAAGACCGCCTTCCCGGACGCCGCGCCCGGGGAGGCGTTGAGGCCCTTCGCCAGAAGGCGGTGCTCCTTGCGCTTGACGGGATCGAAGATCGGATGCAGCAGCTGGTTGAGCTGGAGGGGGTCCACCCGCAGGAGCGCCTCCTCCCTCGAGATCAGCTTCTCCTTCACCATCTCGACCGCGATGCGCACCGCCGCGTGGCCCGTCCGCTTGCCGCTCCGGGTCTGGAGCATGTAGAGCACGTCATCCTGGACGGTGAACTCGAAATCCTGGATGTCGCGATAGTGCTTCTCGAGGCGCTTGGTGATCGTGTGCAGCTGCTCATAGGCCTTCGGGAGCTTGTCCTTCAGGGCCGAGATGGGCTCCGGGGTGCGCACCCCGGCGACCACGTCCTCCCCCTGCGCGTTGATCAGGAACTCCCCGTAGAACCTGTTCTCCCCGGTGGAGGGGTCGCGCGTGAATCCCACGCCCGTGCCCGAGCGGTCGCCCGAGTTTCCGAAGACCATCGCCTGGACGGTGACCGCGGTCCCCATGTCGTCGGGGATCCTGTTCATCTTCCGGTAGGCGATGGCCCGCGGGTTCTGCCAGGAGCGGAACACCGCGTCCCGGGCCAGGCAGAGCTGCTCCCAGACGTCCTGCGGGAAGGCGCGCTTCGCCCGGCCGATGAAATGCGTCTTGAACTGGCCCGCCAGGTCCTTCAGGTCGGTGGCCGAAAGGTCGACGTCGTTCTTCACGCCCCGCTCCTCCTTGCGCTTGTGGAGGAGCTGCTCGAACTCGTTCTTGGGGACGTCGAAGACGACGTCCGAGAACATCATGATGAAACGGCGGTAGCAGTCCCACGCGAACCGCTCGTTCCTCGTCTTCTCCGCGAGGCCCGTCACGGACTGGTCGTTCAGCCCGAGGTTCAGGATCGTGTCCATCATCCCCGGCATGGAAACCTTGGCGCCGGAGCGGACGGAGACGAGGAGCGGGTCTTTCGAGTCGCCCAGCTTCTTCCCCGCCATCTTTTCCAGGCCGGAGAGGAACTTCTTCTGCTCCGCGTCGAGCCCCTTGGGGGTCTTCTTCCCGTTCCGGTAGTAGTCCATGCAGACGGACGTCACGATGGTGAAGCCGGGCGGGACGGGGATGCCCGCCTTGCTCATCTCGGCGAGGCCCGCGCCCTTGCCGCCGAGTTCGTCCTTCATGGCCCCGTTGCCGTCGGCCTTCCCGTTCCCGAACGCAAAGAGGATCTTCTTCATGGCCTTCTGCTGCACTTGCACGTGCGCGCCACGGGCGCGTACGACCAATCCGGCGGGTAGGCGAAATGCCAGCCGTCGGCCTTCCGGACCTGGCGCCGGAACCATCCCAGGGCCCGGCCCTTGAGGTACTCGAAGTCCTCGCCCGTGAGGTCGAGGACCCAGTACTTCTTATTGAAGAGCGTCAGGCGGACGTCCCGCCCGACCCCGAACTCCGGTCCGCAAAGCCGGACGAGCCGGGTGGACTCGTCGACCGTCTCGATCCGGTGGACCTCCGTGGCCGCGATCAGCCGGTGCGGCGCCTCGAACGCGGTGAAGGAGATGAGGAACGCCTCGTAGGGGAGGGTCTCCTTGGTCCTCGCGGAGAGGAGGTATTTGTGCGCCAGGCCGTACTGCCTCCCGCGGAGAAGTTCCTGGAACGCGGGGAACGAGCCGGCGGGATCCTCGATGCGCTTCCCGATCTCCTGAAGGTCCTGGGTCTCTCCTCCCCCGGAAGGCGCGAGGAGGACCGCGAGCGCGAGGAGGCCCGGTTGCATCGCGCAGATTGTAGTGATCGCCCCATCCAGTGTCAACGGATGGCCACGGCGGACGGTTTTCGTTTGACCGTGTCGGAAGGGCGGGGCATAATCGATCCTGCATGGCTCAGCAGCGCAAGCTCCTCGGGAAGATCCTCGAGGAGATGAAGATCATCACGGCCGTCCAGGTGAAGACCGCGCTGAAGAAGCAGATGCAGGAGTCGGGCAAGAAGCTGGGCGAGATCCTCGTCGAGATGGCCGTCGCCACGCCGGCCCAGGTCACCGAGGCCCTCGCGCGCCAGTTCGACTATCCCTACGTCGAGCTGAAGAACTTCAAGCTCGGCCCCGAGGTCATCAAGACGGTCCCCCGGGACGTGTGCGAAGGGAACACCATCTTCCCCATCAAGGACTCGGGAAGCTCCCTCACCATCGCCATCTCCGACCCGCTGGATCTCTTCGCGCTCGACAACCTGAAGTTCATCCTGAACAAGGAGATCATCGTCGTCTTGGCCCCCAAGGCCGACATCCTGGCCAAGATCGAAGCCGCCTACGGGTCCAAGGCGCAGTCCGACATGACCGCGGCGATCGAGCAGGCCACGGTGACCCAGTCCGAGATCAAGCTCCGCGGGCAGGACCTCGATTCGGATGACGCCGCCCAGGACGACGAAGCCCCCGTCATCAAGTTCGTCCAGACCATGATCGGCGACGCCGTCAAGCAGAGGGCGAGCGACATCCACGTGGAACCCATGGACAACCGGGTCCGCATCCGGTTCCGAGTGGACGGGGTCTGCCAGGAGGTGAGTTCGCCCCCCAAGCGCCTCCAGGGCGCGGTGCTCTCGCGCATCAAGATCATGGCGGACATGGACATCTCCGAGAAGCGCAAGCCGCAGGACGGCCGCATCAAGGTGAGCGTGGACGGGCGCGAGCTGGACATCCGCGTTTCCGCCCTGCCCGCCACCCACGGCGAGTCCATGGTCATGCGTCTCCTGGACAAGGAGAAGGGGCTCATCGGGCTGGAGGCGATGGGGTTCCATGCGGGGGACTACAAGCGGTTCAAGAGCCTCATCCGGAGGCCCAACGGAATCATCCTGGTCACCGGCCCCACGGGCTCCGGGAAGACCACCACGCTGTACGCCGCCCTGAAGGAACTCAACCGGGCGGACGTGAAGATCATCACCGCCGAGAACCCCGTCGAATACAACATGGTGGGAATCAACCAGGCGCAGGTGAAGGCCGGCGTCGGGATGACGTTCCAGAGGATCCTGCGCGCCATGCTGCGGCAGGCCCCCAACATCATCCTCGTCGGCGAGATCCGCGACCAGGAGACGGCCGAGATCGCCATCCAGGCCGCCCTCACCGGCCACCTGGTGTTCTCGACGCTCCACACGAACGACGCCCCCGGGTCCCTCACCCGCCTCATCGACATGGGCGTGAAACCGTTCCTCGTCGCCTCCTCCATCCAGGCGGCGATGGGCCAGCGCCTCATCCGCATGCTCTGCGACTCCTGCAAGGAGCCGGACCCCGAGCCTGACACGATCATCCTGCAGGGCCTCGGCATCCGCCCGGAGGACCTCCGCGGCAGGAAGATCTACCGGCCGGTGGGCTGCGACCAGTGCCGGAACACCGGCTACCGCGGCCGCAAGGGGATCTTCGAACTCATGGAGATGAACTCCGTGATGCGGGACATGGTCTTCCGCAAGGAACCCCTGCTCAAGATCAAGGAGCAGGCGCGCCTGTCGGGGATGGTCACGCTGCTCGAGGACGGCGTCCGCAAGATTTTCGAAGGGAAGACCTCGCTGGACGAGGTGATCACGATCACCCACCGAGAGGACATCACGTACTAAGCATGTCCACCTCAATTCCTGGGCACCGATTTCACCGCCAGGACACGAAGACACCGGGTTCGCCCTTGAGCGTCCTGGGGTCTGGGTGGCTTTGTGGCTGGAAACATGCTGGCGTATCCCCTTAGACTCGTTTAGGCAGAGCCCCGGACAGGAGGCACCGATGACCGTCGAACTCAACAAGCTGCTCCAGCTCGTCGTCGAAAAGAGGGCCAGCGACCTCCATCTCACGGTGGGGATCCCGCCCACCCTGCGGCTCAACGGAAACCTCCGGGCCCTCAATCTGCCGGCCCTCACCAACGACGACACGGTCTCGTTCATGAAGGCGATCGCCCCCGAGCGCATCCAGCAGGAGATCAAGGAGAAGGGCGGCGGCGACTTCGGCTTCGCCTTCGAGAAGAAGGCGCGCTTCCGCGTGGCCATCTACATGCAGAGGGGCTCGGTTGGGATCGCGCTGCGCCTCATCCCCAACAAGCTCCTCTCCTTCGACGAGATCGGCCTGCCCCCCTCCACCAAGAACCTGCTCTTCCGGCCCCGCGGCCTCATCCTCGTCACCGGCCCCACCGGCTCCGGCAAGACCACCACGCTCGCCACCATGATCGACTTCATCAACATCGAGAACGACTGCCACATCATCACCATCGAGGACCCGATCGAGTACTACCACGAGCACAAGAAGTCCATCATCACCCAGCGCGAGCTGAACGTCGACATCGGATCCTTCGCCGAGGCCATCCGCCGCGCCCTCCGCATGGACCCGGACTGCATCATGGTGGGCGAGATGCGCGACCTCGAGACGATCCAGGCCGCCATCACCGCGGCCGAGACCGGCCACCTCGTCTTCGGCACCCTGCACACGACCGGCGCCGCCCGCACGATCAACCGCATGGTGGACGCCTTCCCCGTGGAGCAGCAGGAGCAGATCCGCGCCCAGCTCTCCAGCGCGCTCCTGGCCGTGATCTCCCAGGCCCTGCTCCCCAAGGCCGAGGGGGCCGGCGTCCTCGCGGCCTTCGAGATCATGATCGTGACGTCCGCCATCGAGCACCTGATCCGCGAGAACCAGACCCACAAGATCACCAGCGCCATCCAGACCGGCGCCCAGCAGGGCATGATCCTCCTGGATGACTTCCTCTACAACCTCTTCATCCAGAAGAAGATCACCTACCAGATCATGATGCAATCCGCCCAGAGCCCCCCCGACCTGGAGCAGAAGGTGAAGGATTTCACGTACGCCCAGACCAATCCCAAGAGGTAGGCACCGGATTTCACCGCGGGGTAACCAGAGGGGGCAGCAGACGGCGGGGACCTCTTGGGGGGCGTCGCCTGCCATCGGCGATTCGCGTGGGCGCCCTGTACAGCCTCTTTGTGGATGGGGGGTTGACGAGCCGCCCGGCCTAATCGTGGTGGCAGTGCGGCCACTCCATCTCGCCGTGGCAGATCCAGCACCACTCGGTGAGGCCGTGCTTGTGGTCCTCGCCCGCGTCGCGGTGGCACTTGAGGCAGTAGGTCGTCGAGCCGTGCACGTGATCGGGGGCGTGCTCCTCCTGGTGCTCGAAGCAGAAGCGCGTCACGTCGCAGAGATGGTTCAGGCCGGCCTCGCGCGCGCAGCGCGCGCAGAACACGGACTTCCCGTGGACGTGGTTCGCGCCAACCTCGAGGTTGCAGTCCTGACAGTAGCTCGTGATCCCCTGCAGCTTCACCGGCGGCACCAGGCGGAAACAGCGCTCGCATCCGCGCGGCCCGAGGAGCTTGCGCCGGTCCGTGCGGCAGGTGCTGCAGGTC